>DXAQ01000079.1 GCA_019116905.1 Candidatus Mucispirillum faecigallinarum
GTGGCGATAATACAGGAACAGATACAGGCGATAACCAAGGCAGCGGTGATAATACAGGAACAGATACAGGCGATAACCAGGGCAGCGGCGATAATACAGGAACTGATACTGGCGATAACCAAGGCAGTGGCGATAATACAGGAACAGATACAGGCGATAACCAAGGCAACGGCGGTAATACTGGCACAGATGATAATACAGGCAGTGGTAATACTGATACAGAAAATCCTGATAAAAAATATACTGTTACATTTCACGACAATGGGGCAGATTCATTATATAATAGTATGCCGCCTTTAACTGAATGTACAAGTAAAGGTATTGAAATTACGGAAAACAGGTTTTTAAAAACTGGTTATAAATTTGTAGGCTGGTCTACTGCACCAAATGATGAAATGATATATAGAAATATGCAGGTTATTAAATGCACTGATAATGTAGATTTATATGCATTATGGGAAGAAAACCCTAAGGATATTACAGGTAATGTTGAGAAATTTAGAATATTCTTTAATAATAATGGCGGCGATGGTGTAATGGGCTCTATGGAAATATCTGACGAGCAGGTTGGCACAATAAAGAAAAATACTTTTACAAGAAATGGTTATGATTTTGCCGGCTGGTCAACTTCAGGAGATAATACTGTTGTTTACGCTGATGAAGGAAAAATTCAGTTAAATGAAAGTATTACTCTTTATGCTGTATGGAATCTTAGGAATACTGCTGGAGAAAATACTGTTAAAGTTATTTTAGACCCATTAAATAATGGTGAAAATACAGAAACATTTTATGTAAATAAGGGGCAGGAATTTTATGCAGACTATAATAAATTAACTAATGGAGATAAAGTTTTTGCCGGCTGGTCTAAAACAAAAAACAGCAATAAGGTAGAATATCAGGAAGGAATATACGTATTTTTCAACGAAGATACTACTCTTTATGGAGTATGGCTTAATAAAAATGATGTTTATGAAGTTAAGCTTGACTGTAACGGTGGTCTTGCAATTAATATGCCTGATACATTATATATACAAAAAGGAAATCAGTTATATCTTCCTAAAATAAGCTGTGATTTATATAATAGAAAGTCTACAAATAAGTATTCTACAAATCCAGAAGAAGTTATTAATGCTTATGTTGCAGGAAACACTATTGATATTAATCAAGATATGCATTTATATGCATTATGGTCAATAGATGATTTTGCATTAGAATATTCAACAGGTGGTAATTGTATAGAATGTGCTAATCAAACATTTTTTGGCAGAGATATAAAAGTACCTGAAGATAAAGACTGGGCTTTAGATAAGAATTTAATAACATATTCAGTAGTATGGGAAAAAGGTGTTAACTGGTTTCATGTATATCAAAATATGTTAAATCTTTGCTGGGCAGCAACAGCATCTAACGCTTTTCACTGGTGGACTACTGTAAATGATAAATACATTCAGGCATATTATAAATATAAAGAAAGCAAAGGCGAAACTATTAGCCAACCAGATTTATATTATGACCCAATAGGTAAAGCTAACTATAAACAAAGTGGAGTATTTTGGGAGTTTTCCCGCGGTGGAATATGGGGTAATGTTGGTAATAACCCTGCAACAGGATTTATATGGTTAACGTATGGTGCTGCTGAAAGGCCAAAAGGTGCATATTTTAAAGAAATATTTGAAAACAGTTCAAATAGTTTGGCAAGTGCTTATTACAATGTAAGTAAAAGAAGTTTTAATGAAACAGCAACTAAAATCTTAAAAGAGCAGAAAGGTGTTATGGCTATTGGCACAGTAACTACAGGCTCCCACGTAATAACATTATGGGGCGTTACTTATGATGAGAACGGATATATTAATGGAGTATATACAACTGATTCAGCATACGATGGCCAAATGGCTGACGGCAGATGGGGTGGCTTAGATTATGATAAAGTAATATATAACAGCAGCGGTAAACCGTTTATGCAAAATGCAGCAGGTTATACTTTCCCATTTACTGCTTTATATGTTTTTCATCAAAATGAAGATGACTGGATAAGATTTTTTAAAGAAAAAGGTATAGAACTTCCACAATAGAATATTAAGATACTTTATAAAACTAAATTATAAAAACTCCTGCTTTAAAAGCAGGAGTTTTTTTTAATTTTTTACATTGCATGCTTTATAAAGAAGAATTGCACTGATTGATGCAAATATTGCAATAATACCACCGCCGATACCAACATAATGCATACCAATATTATCAACAAAGAAACTACCGCATACAGAGCCAAAAGCAATACCAAAGTTAAATGCAAATGAATTCATAGATGCTGCAAGTGTTACAGCACCAGGATACTCTTTTGTAGCAATATTTAAAACATTTACCTGTATAGGTGAATTTTGAAGATACATTAAAAACCCAAGTATAAAAATAACAATAATACCTGCAATATCATTATAAAAAGCAAATGGCAGTGCAAACATAAGTAGAGCCTGAGCTATAAAAGCAAACCTTAGTTTATATACTCCATTTTTTTCTGCCATTTTACCAGAATATATGTTACTAAAAAGAACAGCAACACCAAATAAAAGCAGTGCTATACTTATATATTTTGATGGTACATGCAGTATATCTTCAAATATTGGCGCAAGGTATGTATATAATACATAAGATGCAGAAGCCCCAAAAAATACTGTAAATATACTTAAAAGCAGGCGTTTATCTTTAAATATAACAAACTGACCTATTACATTAAGGCGGACAGTTACAGTATTTCTAGGCAGTGAGGCAAGCATCATTAAAAGCATAACTATTGTAAAGATAGTAATAAATATAAAAGAATAACGCCAGCCAAAACTGTGGCTTATTAATGTACCTACAGGAACTCCAAAAACTGAGGCTATACTAAAACCAGCATAAATCCATGCAACAACTGGGGCACGTTTGTTTTCGCTGACAATATCAGGCACAAACGCCATAGAAACAGAAAGAAGTGTGCCTGAAACAATAGCGATTACAATACGAGCAACAACTAAAATCTGATAATTAGGAGCAATAATACATAAAATATTACCTATTAAAAAGATTATAGTTAATGTTATAATAAGACTAAACTTATTAAAAAGCCCTGCCAACGCTGCTGCAAATGGAGTCCCAACAGCATAAACTATTGCAAAAATAGAAACAAGACTGCCTGCCATGGTTATAGATACATTTAAACCGGAAGAAATATCAGGCAGTATACCAATAACTATAAATTCGCTTGTGCCAAGGCAAAAGCTTAGTAGTACCAGTGTTATTACTGGTAATGAAAATGTTTTTTCTAAATCAGTAGACATAGTAACCCTTTTATATTAAAAATTTTTCGGTAAGAATAGTATTAAAATTAATTAACTATGTCAACTACTTTATAAAAAAAGTTAAAAAATATAAAAAAAGCTTGCTATTACATAAAAAATATGGTAGAAATTGCAAAGTTATTAAAGATAACTTTATAAGGTTTATCTTTATTTTTCCGCTCATAAATAACTAAGTTATTTATGATGCTAGTAATATCTTATTTTATAAGATATTTCTTGTTGTAATTATTCTTATAGTATAAAGTTATATTATAAGATGTAGTTAGGCGGGTTATTCCCGCCTATTTTTGTGTTTAAGGGGTGTATTTTGCGTCTTATTGTACCAAAAGGATTTAAAGAATATGCAGAAAAAACTGCATCTGATTTTAACTGTAAAGTGCTTGATATTACATTTAAGCCTGAAAAAAAATCTAATACTTTGCGTGTTACAATAGACGGTGATGATACGTCCTTAAATATTTGTGCAGAAATCAGCAGAAAGCTTTCAGCATGGCTTGACAGTCATGAAGATGAAATAAAATGCACTTCCTATAATTTTGAAGTTTCAAGCCCAGGACCTGACAGGAAACTTGTTACAGAGCAGGATTTTATTAAGTGCATAAATAAAACAGTTTATTTTGAAACAAAAACTAAAGCCGCAGACGGACGCAGGCGTTACAAAGGAAAAGTAATATCATGTGAAAATGGTATTGTACATATCTATACAAAAGAAGAAAGTGCAGAGTTTGATATTGTGATTTCCGATATTTCAAAAGCCCGCATAGAATATGAATTTTAGGAGGAATAATGAGCAGCAGTAAAGAAATTATTAAAACTGTAGAGGATTTAGGCAGAGAGAAAGGTATTTCAAGAGAAATCCTTGCAGATGCTCTCCATGAAGCTATTGTAGCTGCAACTGTTAAACGCATTGGAAAATATTTAGAGCCTGAAGTAACTGTTGATTTAGATAAAGGGCTTATTAATATATTAATACCTAAAGAAGTTTCAGAATCAAAAGAAAGCAACTGGTATGAAATACCAATAGAGGAAGCTAAACAGTATAAAGATAACCCTCAATATGGTGATATATTAATGGTGCCTACTACTCTTGATGCATTAGGCAGGCAGGCTGCACTTGTTGCAAAACAAAAATTAATTGAAAAATTAAAAGAAGCAGAAAAACAAGTTATTTTAGATGATTTCCAAAGTAAATTAGGCGAAATAGTTAATGGAACAATCTTAAAAACTGATAGAGATAATATTATTATTAATATTGGTAAAACAGAAGCTATTCTTCCTAAAAAAGAAATGATACCAGGCGAATTTTTTAACCGTAATGACTATGTACGTGCATTACTTTTAGATATAAAACTTGTTAAAGGCTGGCCACAGCTTGTTTTATCACGTTCTCACCCTAATTTTCTGAAAAAATTATTTGAGGCAGAAATTCCTGAAGTATTTGAAGGCATTATTGAAGTTAAAGGTGCTGCAAGAGAACCAGGGGATAGGGCAAAAGTTGCAGTATATTCTAAAAACTCTAATATTGACCCAGTAGGTGCATGTATTGGTGTTAAAGGTGCTAGAATATCAACTATTTCAGATGAACTTAAAAAAGAAAAAATTGATGTTATAGAATGGTCGCCAGACCCTGTAAAATACGTTTGTAACGCAATAAGCCCTGCAAATGTTTTATTAACAAATATTATTGAAGATGATAAAACTATTGAAATAGTAGTGCCAGATGACCAGCTTTCACTTGCTATTGGTAAAAAAGGTCAGAATGTGCGTCTTGCTGCCATATTAACAGAATGGCGTTTAGATGTTTTAAAAGAAAGCGAATATGCAGAAATTAGAACAAGCCGTTTAGAAGAACAGGAGCAGGAGTTAAAAGCTTTTTATGAACTTTATAATTTAGAAAATTTAGAGGCTTTAAATCATTCTATGATTTCTAAATTAATGGAACATGGTATTGGCGATATTGAAAAGCTTTCCAGCGCAAGCGTTGATGAAATAGTTTCTTATTTAGATATTTCTGAAGAAGCTGCTGTTGGCATTATTAATGCTGCTATTGATTACTTAACAGCAAAACTTGATGAGCTTGATGACGAAGAATAGGTAATATTAATTGTCTAAGCCAAAAGAATATAGAGTTTGTGCATTTTGTGGCAGTAAAGAGCATAAGTCATCACTTTTAAGAGTAAGCCTGCCAAAGATTATTTTTGATTTTTGGCAGAACTTAAATGGCAGAGGGTTTTATGTATGCCAAAATAGTAAATGTATAGACAAAGTATTTAAAAAGAAAACTGTTTTTAAATATTTAGAAGAAAGTCAAAATTTAAATACGCTTTCTGATAAATTAAAAAACAGTATAAAAGAAACATTAATTTATAATATTGCAGCTTTATTTGATAATTTTAATAATGATGCTGAAATTAAGCATGATAATTACTTAGTATTATACAGGTATGATGCCTGCTGTAATAAAGATAATTATATATTATTAGATAAAGCGTTATATAGTGGCAGTAAAGAATTTTGTATTGTTTATAATAAAAAAATAATAGAAAGATTAATAAAATATAAAAATATAATTACAAATATTGACTGTTTGTTTTATGGAGAATTAAATGGCAGTAAAAAAAGTTAGTGAAGTGGCAAAGATTGCAGGTATTAGTGTTGATGAGGCAGTAAAAGTATTGCAGGCATCAGGTGTGCAGGTATCAGGTGGCAATGACAATGTTAAAGAGGAAGATATTGTTGCTGCTGGTCTTGATAAAAGGGGACAGCTTGACAGAAGACAGGAAATGCTGCAAAAAGCATTAGAACGTCATAAAAAAGGCGTAAAAATTAAAGAGGTTGTTGTTAATAATAAAAATACAGGCAGCCAGCAGGAAGGTCCTCATATTAAGCTGAGCAAAGAAGAACTGAAAAAACGTAAAAAATTAATGGAACAGCACATTAAAAAAGTTGATGAAGATAGAATTCAGTATAATAAAGAAAAAGCTGCTCAACAACATACTGATGAAGCTGCTGTTAAAGAAACTTCTCCTAAGCAGGAAGTTAAAGAAAATGCTGCTGTAGAACAAAAACATACTGCACCAATCACTAATACAGAAACAAATGCTGCTGCCCAAACTGCACAAAATACACAGACTGCTCAACCTGCAGTTAATGTAAATAATGCTAATAATTCTTCTGCTGTAAATACTAATGAACATGCAGGTAAAAACAGCCAAAAACAAAACCATAATCAAGGACAGCATAGTCATCAAAATAACCAGAATAATCAAAATAAAAATCAAGACAGAGCAAAAGACCAGAAAAAAGATGACAGAAAAGATAAGCCGTTTAATAAAGATAAAAACAAACAGAATGATAAAAATAAAAACTTTAATAAAGACAGGAATGAAAAAGGTGATAAACCTTTCAATAAAGATAAGGGTGATAAACGTTTTCAAGACAGGGATAAAGACAGCTCCAATGACAGGCAGCGTGATAAAAATGGTAAAAGTCAGCAGTCATCTTCTCAATCAAGATTAGGCAGTGATAATGTTTTTATGACTGGTGATGATGATAGAAAACGTATTGTTAAAAAGAAAGAAGACGAAAATAAGGATAAAGATAAAGAGGCTAAAAAGCCAAAAAATAAAAAGGACGGTAAACGTTCAAAAAGCTGGATGAAAACAATCCATGAGGGTATGGATGAATTAACTATTGAAAGTGAAGTAGAAAATACTCCAACTATTTCACCTAATATTGATATTTCAGACTTACTTGATGTGGACCCAGACAGGCAGCCAAAAAATAATTATAATAAAAATAAACCTAATAAAAAGGTAAATAAAAAACAGGAAAAAGCACCAGTAAAAGCTTTTGTACGCCCTGATAAAGTGGAAATAGGTGAACATATTATTATATCTGAATTTGGCAGTTTAATAGGTGTAAAAACAACTGAACTTATTAAAAAGCTTTTCTCTATGGGTATTATGGCAAATGTAAACCAGTCAATAGATGCAGAAAGTGCGCAGCTTTTAGGGCTTGAATATGGTGTAGATGTTACTGTAAAAACAATTACAGAAGATGATTTACTTCCAGTATATGAAGATAAAGAGGAAGATTTAGAAAAACGTCCACCAATAGTTACTGTTATGGGGCACGTTGACCATGGTAAAACATCTCTTTTAGATGCTATCCGTTCCACAAGTGTAGTAGCAGGTGAAGCAGGTGGTATTACTCAGCATATAGGTGCTTACGAAGTAGAATGTAGCAATGGTACAGTTACATTTTTAGATACGCCAGGACATGAAGCGTTTACTACACTTCGCGCACGTGGTGCATTATTAACAGATATAGTTATATTAGTTGTAGCAGCAGATGACGGCGTAAAACCTCAAACAAAAGAGGCAATAGACCATGCCAAAGCAGCAGGTGTACGTATTGTTGTAGCAATTAATAAAATAGATAAAGAGGGCGCAAACCCTGACAGAGTAAAACAGCAGCTGGCAGAATACGGTATTATACCAGAAGAATGGGGTGGTGATTATCAATTCCAGGAAATATCTGCAAAAAAACGACTGCATATAGATGATTTATTAGACAGAGTTTTACTTGAAGCAGAAATGCTTGATTTAAAAGGAAACCCACACAGACCTGCAGAAGGCGTTGTTATTGAAAGCCGTCTTGATAAACAAAAAGGACCGGTGGCTACTGTTTTAGTTAAAAATGGTACATTAAGACGCGGCGATACATTTATTTCTGGCTCTCAGTTTGGTAAAGTAAGGGCAATGTTTAATTATAAAGGTGCTGCTATAAAAGAGGCAGGTCTTTCTATTCCTGCAGAGGTTATGGGTTTCAGCGAACTGCCTGAAGCTGGTGAAAAATTTATAGTAACTGATGAAAAAACTGCTAAACAGGTAACAGAATTAAGAGCAAAACTTGCAAAAGAGCAGCAAATGGCAGACAGAGGCAAACTTTCTCTGGCAGATTTCTTCAGCAAAATGAAAGAAGGCGAATTAAAAGAATTAAATATTGTATTAAAAGCAGATGCGCAGGGCTCATTAGAAGCTTTATCTTCATCTCTTTTAAAACTTTCTAATAAAGAAGTTAAAGTAAATATTATTCATGATGGCATAGGTGCAATTAATGAATCAGACGTTTCTCTGGCTGTTGCATCAAGTGCAATTATAATAGGTTTTAATGTGCGCCCTGATGCAAAAGCAAAACAGGCTGCAGAAAGAGAAAAAATAGATATAGAGCTTTATTCAGTAATATATAAAGCAATAGATGATGTAAAACTTGCATTAGAAGGTCTCTTATCTCCTGAAATGAAAGAAAACATTATAGGTCATATAGAAATAAGGCAGATATTCTCTGCTCCAAAAATTGGTAAAATTGCAGGCTGTTTTGTTACAGACGGTAAAGTAACAAGAAATTCAAGCGTTAGAGTTATTAGAGATTCTATTGTTATTTTTGACGGTAAATTAAGCTCATTAAAACGCTTTACTGATGATGTAAAAGAAGTTGTAGCAGGATATGAATGTGGCTTAACTATTGAAAAATATCAGGATATAAAAGAGGGCGATATTTTAGAAGTTTATGAAGTGATAGAAGAAAAACGAACTCTTGAAGATGTAGCTAGAGAAGAAAAAGAGAAATAGAATGCAGGAAACATTAAGAACAAAACGTGTAGCAGAACTTATCAGGCAGGAAGTTGCAAATGTGATAAGGGACAGCGTGCATGACCCAAAAGTAAAAGATGTAGTTATTACTGCAGTTAAAGTAAGTGTTGATTTAGATTTGGCAAGAATATACTGGACAACATACAATAATGAAGCAGTCAAAGGCATACAGGCAGGTTTAGAGCGTTCTGCCGGCTTTATTCGTAAGGAAATATTAAAATCTGTCCGATTGAAAAAAGTGCCAAAACTGGAATTTGTAATAGATGATTCAAGACAGGAAGCAGACAGGATTGATAATCTTTTAAATATGATAGAAAAGGAAGACCATTAATGAATGGCATTATAAACGTTTATAAAGAACCGGGTATGACATCATTTGATGTTGTAGCAAAAATCCGCAGGCTTTTTAATACATCTAAATGTGGTCATCTTGGCACTCTTGACCCTATGGCAGAGGGTGTGCTGCCTATTTTAGTAGGTTATGCTACAAGATTTGCTGATTATTTATCAAGTGTTAATAAAGAATATATTGCTGAATTAAAGCTTGGAGAAAAAAGCCAAAGCTATGATAATACATCAGATGTAGAAAAAGTATCAGATAGAATAGTAAGCCGTGAAGAATTACAGCAGGTTATATCATCACTAACAGGCATAGTAAAATTAAAAGTGCCTGCATACTCTGCTAAAAAAATTAATGGTGTAAGAGCATATAAGCTTGCTAGAAAAGGCGAAATAGAAGATGCAGGCGAAAAAGAAATGGAAATATACTCTATTGATATTTTAAATTATGAATATCCTTATGGTATAATAAGAGTAGCATGCGGTAAAGGTACATATATTAGAAGTATAATAAATACTATTGGTGAAAAATTAGAAACAGGTGCTGTAATGACTGGATTAATACGTTCAGTTAACGGCATTTTTAAATCAAGCCAATCATATAAAATATCAGCTCTTGAAGAAATGGCAGAAAACCAACTTCTTTCAAAGTCAGTTATCCCTGTTTATGATGCATTAGACTGGGGCAGGGCAGTAGTGAAGGATAACTTTATTAAGCTAATAAAAAATGGAGTTTCTCCTGATAGAAATGCTTATTTATCATTTCCAATAGAACATGATGGCAGCTATTTCTTTATAATGGATACAAAAGGCTCTCTTTTAGCTGTGGCAGAAAGATGTGAAAGTTCAGACCACCCTTTAAAACTGAAAATGGTTCTTAATTAATTAAATATTTATTTTTAATAATGATAATCATTAATAAATATGTAGAAATTATGATTTTTTCTTTATGATTGTTGACATAAATATTTCTGTGTGATAATTTCAGTAAAATATATAAAAAGGAGTAAAATGGTATGAAAAAGTTTAAACTTTTACTTACTGCTGTATTTGTATTAGGTTTTGCAGCTATTTCATTTGCTGCAGGTCATACTACTGCTATTGAAAGCAAATACGATTACAAAACTACAGTAGACAAAACTATTAAAGCTATTGAAGCTAACAAAAAAGCAACATTATTTGCTGTAATTAATCATGGCGAAAATGCTAAAAAATTAAACGCACAAATGGGCCAAGGTACATTATTAATTTTTGGTAACCCTGCTTTTGGTGCTACATTTATGAAAGATTACCCACAAGCTGGTATTGATTTACCTTTAAAAATCTATATTTTTGAAGATAAAGGCAAAGTATACTTTTCTTATGTAAATCCAACTGACATAGCTAAAAACTATAAAGGTGCAGATAAACACGAATTTATTAAAGGCACTCAAAATATGTTAGATGGTATGGCAAAAAATATTCTTAAATAATTATTAAATTTTAAAAATATTTTCACTGATGCCCTGTAAAATATTACAGGGCTTTTTTTATATCTTATTTGTGGCGTATAAGTTTATTAATTTCCAATTTATTTTTTTAAAGAAATTAATTTTTTAAATTATAGTAATATCATCATTATATATTATAGTTATATAATTATACGTATATTTTTTTTAATATATATTCTTGTAAATGATATATATTGTAGTGATATATAAATTTATTTGATATAAAAAAGGCTCTTGAAAATCAAGAGCCTTAGTATGATATTGTTGGGTTTATTTACTTATTTATATATATTATTTTTATTTTGCAGCATTTGCAGCAGCTTGTGTGCCTGAAATTCTGCCGAATGTAACTGTTTCAGAAATAGAGTTACCACCAAGCCTGTTACCTCCATGAACTCCGCCAGTTACTTCACCAGCAGCATAGAAGTTAGGTATAGGGTTTCCATTTTTATCAATTACCTGAGCATTAGTATTTATTTTTACACCGCCCATAGTGTAGTGAATACCTGGAGCAATTTCAATTGCTACATAAGGTCCTTTTAATAATTTTTTCTCTAATGTATCTGGTTTTTTGCCATATTTATCCTGTTTTGTATCAACAGCTTTATTGTATTCTTCAACTGTTGCTTTTAAGTTTTCAGCAGGTACATTAATAAGTTTTGCAAGTTCATCTAATGTATCAGCTTGTTTTGCAAGATTTAAATGGAAATAACCTTCAATCTGTTTTAAGCTTTTGCGAATATTATCATCTAATACTAAATAAGCAGTTTGACCTTTTTGTGCTAATATTGCAGCAGAAACTTTATCGCGTGTAGAAAGTTCATCAAAAAATCTATTACCTTCATGGTTTACCATAATAGCACCAACGCCCCTGACAGCTTCAGTAATAAGAGTGCTGCTGCCAACTGCAATAGAAGGGTGAATTTGAATTTGGTCCATATCTACAAATTCAGCATTAGCTTCTTTTGCTAAATCAAGCCCATCACCTGTTGCGCCTGGCTGGTTAGATGTTGTCATACCTTTGTAGTTTGGTTTATATGATACAACTCTGTCAGCATTAGCAGAGAAACCGCCTGATGTTAATATAACTGATTTAGCATGTATTTCATATAATCCTTTATGTTTACCGTCTATTACAGCACCATAAACAGAGCCGTTATCAGCAACTAAAAGTCTTACAGCAGGAGAATTAAGTCTTACATCTAAATTCTTTTTCTCAGCATTATCTTTATAAATATTTACAAGATAGCTGCCCACTGCTGCACCACCTTCTGGAGCGTGGAACCTTTTATTAGTAGCGCCGCCGCCAAAGTTTACAGCACTTAATTTAGCCCCGATAGAAGTAAGCCATGCCATAGAATCTGCAGAATTATTTGCAAGTACATGTACTAAATCAGGGTTAGAAAGGTTTTTTCCGCCTTTCATAGTGTCTTGGAACATAGTTTCTGGGTCATCCTCAATACCTAAAGCTTTTTGGTAAGTAGTGCCTGCTGCATTCATACCACCTGCTGCAAGCTGAGAGTTACCGCCAGGAATAGGCATTTTTTCAACTAAAATAACTTTTGCACCTTTATCCTGTGCTGTTAAAGCAGAAATAAAGCCTGAACCACCTGCACCAATAACAAGTACATCTGTTTCTTCTACTATATCAGATGATGCATTATCATAAGATGCAATATTAATTTGTCTAGGCAGTGGTTTTTGACCAGCATGGCTTATCTGGTTTGTAAAAGAGTGGCAGTTATTGCAATACATTGCAGATGGTTCATGACCGCCATGGCATGCTGTACAGTTTATTTTGCCTAAGTGTGATGTGTGTGGGTTGATTTCTGATGTATTGGTGATTTTAGCCATTTCTTCTAAATCACCATGACATGAAATGCAGGTATTATTAACCTGTGTTTCAGCATCATCAAGCAGACCGTTTTCCCCATGGCAGTCTGTGCATGATGCAGAAATATTTGTATCAGTCATGTGGCTGCCTGCTAAAAATTTAGCTTTATCACCTGTAAGATATTGTGCATCATTTTGTTTTTCAAGCACATTAATAGTGATAAGTTCGTTAACTGCTGGTGCAGCTGTTTCGTTAACTGATACATTATCAGCTTTTTGTTCAACTTGTGTTGAAGTTGGAACGACTGTTTTATTTTCTGCATTTTCTGCAGGCTGTTTTTTGCATGCAGTAAAAGCTATAAAACAGATAGATAATAAAATTAAAAGTTTTTTAAGCATAATCCTCTCCTCAACATATCATAGTGGTAAGGTATGCTTAATTTTTTTATAAGTCAATAATTTTTATTGTTTAAAGAAATTTTTTTGAAAAACATATAATGTTGTTCTATTATTGTGTTTTTTAGTTTGACTAAATACCTACTTCTACAAGCTGGCTGTCAAGTATTTCAGGTAAAACTTTTGGGTCAATTTCCACAAGCATACCTTTTCTTCCGCCATTTATATAGATTTTATCTAAATCAAGAATAGTTTTTTCAATATATACTTTCATTTTAGTGCGTGTTCCAAAAGGAGAAGTTCCGCCTACAAGGTAGCCTGAATGTCTGTTTGCTGTTTCAGGAGTGCATGGCTGTACAGTTTTAGTATTCATTAACCTTGCCATATTTTTAAGAGATACTTCTTTATCGCCATGCATAAGGATAATAAAATATTCTTTCCTGTCATTTTCCATAATAAGAGTTTTTATAACTTTATGCTCATCAACTCCTAATTCTTTTGCAGAAACTTTTGTGCCGCCATGCTCTACATACTTATAAAACATAGGAGTATATGGAACTTTTTTTTCATTTAAATATCTAATTGCGTTTGTGGAAGGTACTTTATCTTTCATAATTATAAACTGTTATTTAAAAATAATTTTGTTCTTTCGTGTTTTGGGTGATTAAATATTTCATCAGGAGTGCCACTTTCAAGTATTTCACCATTTGCCATAAATAATATTTTAGATGCAACTTCTTTTGCAAACCCTATTTCATGGGTAACAATAAGCATAGTCATCTTTTCATCTGCTAATTGTTTTATAGTGTAGAGTACTTCTTTTGTGATTTCTGGGTCAAGAGAAGAAGTAGGCTCATCAAAAAGCATAATTTCAGGGTTCATCATTAAAGCCCTGACTATTGCAACGCGCTGTTTCTGCCCACCTGAAAGCTGGTCAGGATAAGCATCTGCTTTATTTAAAAGCCCAACTTTTGAAAGCAGCTGCGTACTTTTTTCCCTGATTAGTTTAGCGTTAGTATTTTTAACAATCTTAACAGGTTTTTCAAGATTTTTTAATACAGTCATGTGAGGGAAAAGATTAAAATGCTGAAATACCATTCCCATTTTCATTGTGGCGTTTTTTACTATTTTATTTGACTTATATACGCCGTCTTTAACAAAATCTTCTCCGTCAACAGAGATTGTTCCGTTATCTATTTTTTCTAAATCAATAAGGCACCTTAAAAGTGTACTTTTGCCGCTGCCTGATGAGCCAAGTATGGCTATAACATCACCTTTTTCTACTGAAAATGATACATCTTTTAAAACATTAAGGCTGCCAAATGATTTTTTTAAATGTGATACTTCTATAATGCTCATAATGATTTACTCGCATAGCTGAATTTTTTTTCTATAAATCTTAAAATAATTGTTAATATAAGTATTATAAGAAGATATAAGGCGCCTGCAATGACAAGTGGAAAAACAGATGCCTCTCTTGAAACGGCAGTTTTTGCCACATAGCTTATTTCTGCAATACTTATAACATATAAAAGAGATGTATCTTTAACTAATGTAATAGCTTCGTTACTTAGTGCAGGCAGGCTTACTCTTATCATCTGTGGTATAATAATATGTATAAATGTTTGTATTTTATTAAACCCTAAAACTTTTGCTGCTTCATACTGGCCTTTATCTATTGCCATTAAGCCGCCCCTGAATATTTCTGCAAAATATGCAGCATAGTTTAAAATAAATGCCAGAAGTGCAGCCTGCATCCTTTCCAGCTTAATATATGGACCAATTACAGGAATATAAGCAAGTGCAAAATATACAAAGAAAAGCTGTAATATTAATGGAGTGCCACGCATAATTGTAATATATATATTTACAAGCCATGTAATAGGTTTAAATCTTGATTTTCCAAGCAGTGTAACAAAAAAACCAAGGGGAATAGAGGCAGAAAACACTATCAGGAAAACTAAAATTGTAATTTTAGCTCCCTGCAGCATAGTTAATGTAATATTTAAAGCACTATCAATATCCACTAAAAAACCTCTTTCCCTTGTGTTTTAATATTTATTTATAAACTATATCTTCGCCAAACCATTTTTTAGAAATTTCAGCAGAAGTGCCGTCAGCATTCATTTCTGCAAGAACTTTTTCTACTTTATCTTTTAATTCAGTATTACCTTTTTTAAAAGCGATAGCGTAGTATTCTTTATTAAAAGCATCATTTAATATTTTATATGTGTTTTTATTTTTATTAAGCATATATCTTGCAACAACTTCGTCCATAACAACTGCATCTACTCTGCCAATTTCTAAATCAGTTAAAGCAAGTACGTTATTATCATAAGTGATTTGAGTAAGTTTTTTTGATATTGGGTCTTTTTCTAAGGCTTCAACAGCAGTAGAGCCAGTTTGCAGGCCTACTTTTTTGCCTTCTAAATCTGCCTTTTTATTAAGTGGAGAATCAGTTTTTGTAATAATTATCATTTTATTAGCAAGATAAGGTTTAGATAAAGTCATGGCTTCTTCTCTTTCAGGGCTTACGCTTAAACCGTTCCAAATACATGTAATATTACCAGTGCTTAATTCAAGCTCTTTTGATGCCCAGTCAATAGGCTGTAAAACAAGCTCCATATTTAATCTTTTAGTAACTTCTTTTGCTAAATCCACATCAAAGCCAACTATTTCATTATTATCATCACGAAAACCCATAGGGGGAAAGCTGTCATCAAGCCCCATAATAAATTTTGGCTTTTCATTAGCAGCATTATTTTCTGCATTGTCAGCATTTTTTTTGCATCCTGTAAATAATGCAGCAGCAATCATTGTTAAAAGAATAAATTTTTTCATTTTGCACCTTATTAAAAATAACTTATAAAGAAATAGTTTATCATAAAGTATGAAAAAATCAATGGATAATTATATTTTTTTTATTGTATCTATGCTTTATAGATAAAAATTGTAATAAAATAAGTAAAAGTGTTGTTTTATAATTTTAAATTTGATATAAAAATATAAAATTAAGGAGTAAATATGATAGATATACAAAGTATAAAACTTTTAATGGCAGGCAGGGCAGGTGTTTATGGTCTTTTAGCAGATATTTTTACTGCTCCTGCTGATATGGAAGATATATATAATTTATGTAAATATTTATATGACTTAACAGAATCAGTTGAAGTAATTGATGAAAATGAAGAAATATTACAAGGCTTTAAAGGGCTTGCCCTTTGGTATGAAAACGCCCAAAAGGCAGAAAAATCATGGGTGGAAACAAAATTAAAAGAGGAGTTTATATCTGTTTTTAAAAATCCTGCAGGTTCTATTGGTATAATTTTTCCAAATACAGAAAATATTGATGAAGTATATAGTGAATATGGCTATAAAGCAGAATTTAAAAGCGGCGGTTTAAATGAGATGCTTTCGTTTTTAAGCTATATGGCAGTAGAAACAGCAAAACAGAATAATATTGAAGAAATATCAAAATATGTAAAAGCGCAGCTTATATTTTTAGATACATTTCTTATGCCATATATTTCAGGCTTTTGTGAGGCTTTATATGAAGAAGTGCCAAATTACGGCATATTTCAGTATATAGCTGTAATACTCCATGGCTTTTTAATGCTTGATGAGCCAACACTAAAATATTTTTAATTAAGCAGCCCTTTATCTACATAATACCGCATAGCCCCCGGATGAATTGGGGCAGTATTATATTTAAGCATTTCTTTAATATCCAGATTTTTTAATGCTGGGTGCAGTGTTTTTAAAATATTTAAATTTTCTACTATTTCTTTTGCCATAATATATGCTGCATAGTTAGAAGTTTTACTGGAAGTAACTATAGAAGTCATTACGCTTAGAGTATATGTATCATTAGGGTTATAAGCTTTTGGGTATTCTGATTTTTTAAGAGTAGTTATTTTATAATCAGGATATTGTAAAAGCAGTTTATTTGCACTAGTAATATCAACAAAACGTATGTGAGAAGTTTCTGAGAGCTGTTTTATTAAATATAAAGGCACAAAAGAGTTAATAAAAAAGCCGTCTAATCTTCCGTCCTGCAGCATTGTGATTGTATCTTTTAAGCTGGTACTTATATTATCATAATATACAGTATAATTATCATGTCCGTAAGAATTTAAAATTAACTGGCTGTTATAGTATGCAGTTTCCCCAGGCTGACCAAGATTAATATGCTTATCTTTTAAATCCATTAATGTTTTTATTTTTGATTTTTCGCTGACTATTAACTGCATAATTTCAGGGGCAAGGCTTATAATGGCGCGTAAATCATACTGGGGAGTGCCTTCCCATTCGCCAAGTCCTTTATATGCTCTATACTGGGCATCATTTTCAACTATACCAAAGTTTAATTCGCCGCTGATAACGCTGTCTATATTATATACTGCTCCAGGTGTTGCTACTACATCAGGATTAAGTTTATGTATTTTTGAGTTAATATTCAATACTTTAGCTATTGAAATACCGATAGGGTATAATCCGCCTGTTTTATCACTTGTGCCGATTTTTATATTCATTGGCTGCATCTGCCTTTGCTGAGCATAAAGCATATTTGCAGTAAGTAAAAATATGGCTGTTATTATTAACAAATATTTTTTCATATATTCACCAGTATAGTAAAATATAAAATATATTAAATAATTTCATATATAAAATCAAGTTTTTAATAAATAAGCTTGTATTTTATGGATAAATCTATATATAATATAAAAAATTTATCAGGAGCATTTATGGTAACAGATAAACTTCCAAAAGCTGTTATATATAAAAATGGTATACTTTCATTTTTAGACCAAACGCAGCTGCCTTTAAAAGTAGTGTATGAGGAGCAGAAAACTGCAGAGCAGATATATGATTCTATAAAACGATTAAAAGTGCGTGGTGCTCCTGCAATAGGAATAGCTGGTGCTTACGGTCTTATTGTATCTGTAAAAAAGTATATTCATGAGCCTGTGGATATTTTTTTAACAGAATTAAAAAGGATAGGAGAATACCTTGTATCATCACGTCCTACTGCTGTAAATCTTTCCTGGGCAGTAAACAGAATAATAAATAAAGCAAAAAGTGCATGCTATTCTACAAGTGAAGAATTATGGCATATTTTAGAGCAGGAAGCAGAAAATATATATAATGAAGATAAAGAAATATGTAAAAATATAGGCAGATATGGTGCAGAGCTTATAGAAAATGGCTCAGGTATTTTAACCCACTGTAATGCTGGAGCATTAGCTGTATCAGAGCTGGGCACAGCACTTGCGCCGATTTATACTGCACTTGATATGGGTAAAACTTTTAAGGTGTATGCAGATGAAACAAGGCCGCTTTTACAGGGGGCAAGGCTTACAAGTTATGAGCTGCAGGCATCTGGTGCAGATGTAACATTAATATGTGATAATATGGCAGCTTATGCAATGAGCCGTGGTTTAATAAATATGGTAATAGTAGGATGCGACAGGGTGGCAGCAAACGGCGATACTGCAAATAAAATAGGCACTATGAATGTGGCAATACTTGCAAACTATTTCAAAATTCCTTTTTATGTAGCATGCCCTTCATCTACATTTGATAATATGACATTAACAGGCAGTGATATAGTAATAGAGCAAAGAAATCCTGAAGAAGTTACGCATTTTGCAGGGGTGCAGACAGCCCCAGATAATGTAAAAGTATTAAATCCAGCTTTTGATGTAACACCTAATGAGCTGATAACTGGTTTTATTACAGAATATGGTATAATCATACCGCCGTATATAATAAACCTTGAAAATATACTGCATAAGGGTTGGAAACAGAACCTTATGTTTAAATGATTAATATATCAATATCACTTGAAAATATACTATATAATGGCAGGAAAAATAATGTATAATTTAGCAGCAGATATTTGTGAAATAGGCAGAAGAATGTATCAAAGGGAGCTTGTTGCATCAAATGACGGAAATATTTCAATAAGAGTTGATAAAGATAAGCTTTTAATAACTCCAACCCTTACAAGCAAAGGATTTATGAAAGCAGAAGATATTGTATTAATAGATATTGATGGTAATATTTTAGAAGGCAGTAAAAAGCCATCATCAGAATATTTACTGCATACAACTGTATATAAAACGCGGGATGATGTTCATGCGGTAGTCCATGCTCACCCTGTAACAGTTTCGGCTTTTGCGATTACTGGCAGGGCGGTAGATATGAACTATATGCCTGAAGCTTATATGTCATTAGGATATTTCCCTGTAGCAAAATATGCAAAGCCTGGCACAGATGAGCTTGCAAAATCTATTGAGCCATTTATTAAGCCATGTAACGGCTGTCTGCTGGCAAACCATGGTGCAGTTACATGGAGTAAAGATGTGTATAGTGCCTATTACCTTATGGAGCAGTTAGAGTTTTACTGTAAAACATCATTAATAGCTGAAAGAATAGGCACGCCGAATATTATTCCTGTGCTTTAAGAATTTTTAAAAATTCTTCTGTAAGTTTAGCATCATATTTAACAAATTCATTCATAATGCCTGCAACAGCATAATACAGATTGCTTTCAGGCTGAGTAATCTGTTCTTTTAAAAATACAGTAAACTCATTAAGCCATGTTAAAATATGTGCTTTTAAAAAATTATACTGTTCCTGTAAGATATTTATTAATTTTTCTTTATTTTCTTCATCAAGAAATTTTGTAAATAAAGCATTAATCTGCTGCATATAAAACATTTCAATACTGATATGGTCTACAGGGTGCTCATTATCTTCTGGGGCAGAAAAATTATTTATTTCATATATATTTTTTACTTTTTCTACCTCTCTAACCTGCATATCGCTGTTAGAAATATATCCTGATGCAGTGCATGGTATAGAGTAAACTGTATCAAGAAAAAGTTCATGGTAAATATCCTGTAAAAGTTCAAGTAAATCTTCTATTTGGTCTTCTTTTAGGCTTTGTTCGTAGCTGCTGTAATTTTTTAACACGTTTACAGATGTGCTGTAATCATTATTCATAATATGTTTTTTTAATTCTTCAAAATAGGGCAGTAATTTTGCGGTTGTGCCAATAAAGCTGTTATCAGGATGAGTATAAAATACTTTATAAAAATAGTTATAAAAGTTAGTTTTTATAATACCTGCGGAGTGCATATTATCTTTTAAAGTTTTACTGATACTATCCATTTTTCACCTCTAAAAAGTTAATACTTATATTATTATATCAAATTATTCATAATTTTCTAGTTTTTTTTGTAATTATAACAAATAATGTAAAATCTAAAAACGATTGCAACACATTAAGCAGTCGT
>DXAQ01000080.1 GCA_019116905.1 Candidatus Mucispirillum faecigallinarum
TGAGATACTTCATGAAAATTATGGCAGTATATTAGGCAGCGGTGGCAGGTATGATAATTTGATGGCAAAATTTGGGAAAGAAATACCTGCATGCGGTGTTGCTTTAAATATTGACAACCTGCTGCATTTTCCAATATGCGAAAGTATTGGTAAAGAATATGATTACCTTGTATCAGGAAAAGAAAATTTTCAAAAAGCTATTGAATTACGTAAAAAAGGTATGAATGTAATATTTACAGCAGATGAAAACCAGAAAGAAAACTTTATAAAAAATTATACTTTTAAAAATATAATTTAATGGGGGAAATAATGAGCTGTTCAGCAGTGCTTGGAGCCCAGTGGGGCGATGAAGGAAAAGGAAAAATAGTTGATATGTATTCGGAACAGGCAGATGTGGTTGTCAGGTATCAAGGCGGCCATAATGCAGGTCATACTGTATGGGTAAATGGAGTAAAATACATTCTACGACTTATCCCTTCAGGCATTATCCATGAAAAAACAATTAATATAATAGGTAACGGCACAGTAATTGAGCTTGATGCTTTATTTAAAGAAATTAACGAACTTAAAGAAAAAGGTATCAAGTTTGACGGCAGATTTTATATAAGCGACAGAGCACATGTAATTATGCCATACCATATATTCTTTGATAAGCATAAGGAAGAATTAAAAGGTGCAAATAAAATAGGCACAACAGGCAGGGGTATAGGCCCTACATATATGGATAAAACAGCCAGAAACGGTATTAGAATAGGCGATTTATTTAATGAAAAACTGCTTGATGAAAAAATTCAGACTAATGTAGAAGAACTTAATAAATATGCTGTAAAAGCTTATGGTGTAGACCCTATTAATATAGATGAAGCAAAAGCATACTGTAAACGCCATATTAATGATTTAAAAAAATATGTAACAGATACATCATACTTAATAAATAAATTAATAGATGAAGGCAAAAAAGTAATGCTTGAAGGTGCACAGGGCACAATGCTTGACGTTGATTTTGGAACATATCCATTTGTTACATCATCAAACGGTACAGCAGGCGGTGCATGTACTGGTACAGGTATTTCTCCACGAAGAATATCATGTATCGCTGGTGTTATGAAAGCTTATACTACAAGGGTAGGCAGCGGACCATTTCCAACAGAGCTTTTTGATGCAGATGGTGAAGCGTTAAGGGCAGCAGGCCATGAGTTTGGAGCAGTAACAGGCAGACCAAGAAGATGCGGCTGGCTTGATTTAGTAGCTGCAAAATATGCCGTTATGATAAACGGTCTTGATTATATAGCGTTAACTAAAATGGACGTGCTTGATAATATGCCTGTAATTAAGGTATGCACTGGTTATGAAATAGACGGCAAAATTGTAGAGCAGTTTCCTGCAGATTTAGCAAGCCTTGAAAAAATCAAACCAGTATATAAAGAATTTAAAGGCTGGATGACAGATTTAAGCAAAACCAAAAAAATAGAAGATTTACCAAAAGAGGCAAAAGAGTATATTGATTTTATATCAAACTATTTAGGTGTGCCATACTGCGTAGTATCAGTAGGAACAGACAGAAGCCAGACAATAGTTTTAAACGAAATATTCAAATAAATTATAAAGGGAGCATAAAAGCTCCCTTTTTTAGCATATGTACATAAGTGGAAATATAGAAAAAGATACGAAAAATCAAGGAAAAATGAGGCTTTAAAAAAATAATTAAAAATTTTTAAATTTTTTAAAAAAAAGTTGTTGACATTTATTTTTTAGTCTGTTATATATTACTTCCACCCAAGAGTTGCCGAACTCTCTTGGGAAGGTAAATGAGCCGTTAGCTCAGACGGTAGAGCAATTGCCTTTTAAGCAATGGGTCATTGGTTCGATCCCAATACGGCTCATCATTTACTTTTAAATTATACGACCCGTTCGTCTAGCTCGGCCTAGGACATCGGCCTTTCACGCCGACAACAGGGGTTCAAATCCCCTACGGGTCGCTTTACTAACGGACGGTTAGCTCAGCTGGGAGAGCATCGGCCTTACAAGCCGAGGGTCACAGGTTCGATCCCTGTACCGTCCATTTTAAGTATGGGGGCGTAGTTCAGTTGGTTAGAACGCTGGCCTGTCACGCCAGAGGTCGCGAGTTCGAGTCTCGTCGTCCCCGTTCCAAGCTCTGCTTAGGCAGAGCTTTTTTTATATCCAATTATATATTTTTCAGTTATAAGAAAATTAAAAACATATAAATTAGTATTTGAAATTATTTATACATTTATGTATAATAGAATGTGAATCAGGTATTATTTTAAATAGTTGGAGCTTAAAATGGCAGATAGACCAAAAGACCATGTATATGTAGAAGAAGGCGAATTACGTAAAATGCGCGACCCTAGAACTGGGCAGATAAAGGAAGTGGATTTAAGTTTGCCGGCACTTTCTAGAACTATGGAAAATATACGTAAAAGTGCGGAGTTAATCAATCAGCCTAATGTAAGCTTTGAAATGGCTATGGGCAGATTTGAATATATTAAGGAGCTTGTTCTTGATTCTGCACAGTTTTCTCCAAGACTGCAAAATCTGCAGATTAAAATATTAAATAAAAATATAGAAGTAGTTAAAAACATTGAGGAGCTTGAAGAAGCTAAGGTTGCTTATGCAAAGCAGTATTATATGAAAGAGGCAAAAAACATATTAGCTAAAACTGATAGAAAATCAGGCTTCCAACGTGTAGATGCATTACAGAAAGCAATAGAGCTGCTTATAAAAGGTAAAAAAATTGTTGGTGATGATGAAGAATATAATCAGTATATAGTAGCTCTTAGAAAAGAGTTAATGGAGCATCACAAATCAGCATCTAATCTAACAAAAGGTATATAATAAAAATACAAGGGCTTTAATAAGCCCTTTTTTTATGATTAATATATGACTTTCTATGTCTTTTAAAAAATCTTAAAATATTCTAATTATGCAGTGTATAAGAAATGTAAGTGTTGATAATTAAACGAGTAGTCATTTGTAGCTTATTAAACATAAGAATAGTATACCAATAACTATATTTTTATGATTTATGCAGGTGTTAGATTAAATATAATATGTTGACAATAATTTTAAAGTATATAAATAATAAATATAGGAGGGTAATATATGAAAAAAATATTTTTGATTATTTTATTATTTAGTTTTTTTAATGCTTATGCAGAAGAAAGCAGTTTAATTGAAAGCATAAAAGATGATTCAAGTGTTGACTGCAGATATACAGGTAAAGCAAAATTCAGCACAGAAAACAGTGGAACTCTTTATAATACAAATTTATGTGCAAAAGAGTATCAAGCAAAAACAAAAGATATTCAAAAAGCTTATTCTGAATTTTGTAAAATGAATTATTATTCAGATATTATAAAGCTTTTGCCAGATAAGCTGCCAGCAAAAAGCAGTAAATATAGAAAAGATAATAAAATGATAGAGTTTAATATTCAAGAAAACAGCGCACTTATTACTGTCGTTATGAATAACATTGATTATAATATATTATTTAGGCAAAAAGAGAATATTGTTGAAATTTATGATTTTACATGGTTTTATAGTTATTATGGATTTTCAAATCCTGGTTCAGAAGGAAAAGTAGAAAAATAAATGATAAATTAAGTGTTGTAGACCTTTGTGGTATGTATGAGGGAAGTAATTTAACACATACAGCATCAGGGGTAACAGTTCGCAATGTATATAGTTCTGGAGAAAACATAAGTGAAATAGAGTATATAGTCAATACTCAGGATATGGATGAAGCATATAAAATAATACGTAATTATGTATATATAAATTCAGAAAGTTATGCTGTTGACCCAAAAAATGCAGAACAATATTTTCCTAAAACATTAGATGAAAATAAAGGCACAAAAAGAATAAGTGATGATTTTGTTATAACAGAGCTTTTTATTGGTGTAGTAGATGAGAGCACACTATATCTTTTAAAAGAAGATGGTAAAATAAAAGGTTATGCAGTAGTGGGTGAACCTTAGAATAAAATATAAAAAAGGCTTATAACGGATTAAAACGTTATAAGCCTTAGATTTTATTTTCTAATATATTTTTGAGATAATAAGTAAAGTATAGTAAACACAACAACAGCAGAAAAAAGCCATTTTATAATGCTTAATGGATAATTTACTTCTACAAGGGGCATATTAGGTTTTAAGCCGTCATTAGTTCTAATTACTGGGTTAAAATAAGCTATTGAGCCGTTATCAAAATAAACTGTTGCTCTTGCATAGCTGTCATCATCAGCTATTTTATATGAACTTTCAGAAACATTATCATATTCTGCTTTTACTTTTCCATTATCTGCAGAAAAAACGATTTTATCAACTATTCTATTCAGTTTAATATATAATGTATCATTATCAACCTGCATAGATAAAAGCTGCGGGTGAGTTTTAAGCACTTCTAATTTATCACTTCTATCAAGAGCAGCAACGCTGTGAGGAACTGTTATTCCATAAGCTGCACCGCTTTTTAATGTATCGTATAATTTATCTGCCTGAGTGTCTGGATTTAGTGGTATCATAGTAATATTTCTACCAATATCAGTATTTTTAAATACGTTGTGAGTATCATCACTTGCAAGTAAAAATGCAGGCCTGCCGCTTGATAAAGCCATGTCCCAGTGGGAAACTGAATGGGCAAATGTGTTTACTACTTCCATTAAATCATAGCCTGTAAGTTTTGCCATATATTCTACTTCTATGCCATTTAAAAAGGCAGGGTGGGCAAGTGTGATAATTTTATTATAATCTCTTATTCTATTAATTCTATATTGTATTGTATTTGGTCCCTGCCATAATGGCTGGTCAAAATATACTTTTTTGCTTGTGCCTATAAGCAGCATGTGGGTTTTAAAAATATTTACGCCGTATTCCTGAGCAGGCACGTAAGGGAAGTTATAATATGGTGGCTTGCCTGTTATGTGGTGATAGTTAGAAACAGTTGCAAACCCATACTCTAAATCTCTGTATGCTTTAAATACATCTTCTTCGCTGTTATTTCTGCCGTTTGTTAAACCGCCTCCAAGCCTTGAATGGCCGTGAAAGTTTGCCCGCACGTAATGCACATTATCATAATCTTTATAAGGATTGTAAAATTTTTCACCGCTGAAAGAAACAGCCTCTGGAAATTTATATACAGGGGTAATAACCCATATTCCAATACATATTAATAATGCAAGTAATATTATAGATGAAATAATAAAGGCAAAAATTTTTAAAAACTTTTTAATCATAAATACTCCTTAAAAACTAATTGAGATATATTATCAAAAGAATAAAAAAAAGTCAATCTGTAGAAAACATATAAGGCAGCTAAACAAAAACCGATAAATCAATGTAAATTGTGTGATTTTTTAACAATATTACACTTGTAAATAATGTATTGATATATTATATTAATTAAATCATAGTAAAAAAGGTGGTTAATGATTAATTTAAGAAAAATAAGCTTATTATTAGTAATGTTAAGTCTGGCAGTATTTGCAGGCTGTGCAGGGGAAAGTTCATCATCAAGCATAGGAAATAATGCAGGCAGTTCAAGCGATACAAGCTACACAATATCTTTTAACGGCAGTGGTGCAGAAAGCGGAAATATTGAAGAAATCAAAGCTAAAAATAATCAGCAGATACAGCTTCCTGATAATACATTTATAAAAAACGGATATAAGTTTACAGGCTGGTCAGAAACAGAAAATGGCACTGTTAAATATACCAACAAGGCATATATTACAGTAAAAGGCAACTTAGAGCTTTATGCAGTG
Source organism: Candidatus Mucispirillum faecigallinarum (assembly GCA_019116905.1). Taxonomy (GTDB): domain Bacteria; phylum Chrysiogenota; class Deferribacteres; order Deferribacterales; family Mucispirillaceae; genus Mucispirillum; species Mucispirillum faecigallinarum. The sequence continues at coordinate 5,783 of DXAQ01000080.1, forward strand.
TGGGAAAAAGAAGAAAGTATTGTAATAGAAAAATATACAGTAACATTTGATGGCAGCGGAGCAGAAAGTGGCAGTATAAGCCCAGTGAAAGCAGAGAAGGGGCAGAGTATAATACTTCCGGCAAATAAATTTGTAAAAAAAGGCTTTATATTTGCAGGCTGGTCAGACAGTCCAACAGGAAAAGTAATATATGAAGATAATGCAGAAGTGGTTGTAAATGAGAATATAACCCTTTATGCAGTATGGCAGAAAGAAAGTATAGTGATAGACAAATACACAGTAACATTTGATGGCAGCGGAGCAGAAAGCGGCAGAGTATAATACTTCCAGCAAATAAATTTGTAAAAAAAGGATTTATATTTGCAGGATGGTCAGATAGTCCATTAGGCGAAGTAATATATGAAGAAAATGCAGAAATATTTGTAAATAATGATATAACTTTTTATGCAGTCTGGCAGCAGGAAGAAATCGTTGAGCAAACCTACACAGTAACTCTTTATGCAAACGATAATACAGAAAAAAATACTGTTTATAATTTTAATAAGGGAGACAGGTTTCCATTACCATTTTCTCCTTTTACATACTCTGGTTATAATTTTGCAGGCTGGTCAGAAACTAAAAATGGTACAGCAGCATATAAAGACCAGGATACGATAACAGTAGACAGTAATATTATATTATATGCAGTATGGGAAAAACAGGATGAAAGCAAAGAGCAGTTTAAGGTAATATATGATGCAAATAACGGCAGTGGAGAGCAAAGAACATATACAGCATATAAAGGTGCAGAGTATAGTCTTATATTTAATACCTTTACGAAAGAAGGATACGTATTTTTAGGCTGGTCTGAAAATCCTAATGCTTATGAAGCTGCATATTATGACGGAGAGATTATTGCAGTTTCAAAAGATATTACATTATATGCGGTATGGCGTTAGAAGATGATGCATATACAGTTACTTTTGATATAAATGGGGGTAATATATATTTTAAAGACCCTGCACAATTATCAGCAAGAAAAGGCAGCTATATTATACTTCCATTACTTTCAAACTACAAACATGCTACACTTGTACCAAAAGGGTATACAGAAAAACCAGATGACGCAGTTTATTTAATAGAAGGAAGTAAGTATTACCCTAAATCTGATACAACATTATATTTACTTTGGAGTGATGGCAGCCATAAGGAGTTAGCAAATACAAACCAGTGGATATATGGTATAGATATACAAGACTCTGACTGGCAGAATGTAAATGGCAAAAATATAGTAATGTGGGAAGAAGGTAAATCAAAATGGTATGATGTTTTTCAAGGGCAGACATTTATGTGCTGGGCAGCATCATCAAATAATATGCTTTTATGGTGGTATAATTTAAATAAGACTTATGTAGATAGATACATGGAAGAAAAAGGATATAGTGGTCCTGCTTTTAGTTATGATGGTCAAGGGGGCGGTGCTATATTTGATTATTATAAAACTAAATGGTTTGATGACGGCAACAGCCCTGCAGCTGCATTAAAATGGTTTTTACAAGGCAGTTCGCTGCGTGTTGGTGGAGGATTTTTCCCTGATGTATTTAAAAATAAAGATTATACATTAACGTATACTACTATTTCAAAAGGGCATATTAATAATCAATTAACAGATATTATTCAAAATAAAAAAATAGCAGCTATACAGATAACTACAGACGGCGCTCATGTAGTAACATTCTGGGGTGCAGGTTATGATGATAACGGATTTATTAATAAAATATATATAACAGATTCAGCTCTTGACAATACTTTATATAATGGAAAATACGGCGATTTTGTTTCAGCAGAGATTACTTATGAAGGGGACATTCCTTATGTTATATATGATAACTATGCAAAATCTAAAATAGATAAGATTTATATTTTCTCATTAGGCGATGATATTTGGAAAGAATATTATTCAGAAAAATAAGTGATATAAAATCAAAACTACCCGTTTAACGGGTAGTTTGCTCTTCGGC
>DXAQ01000081.1 GCA_019116905.1 Candidatus Mucispirillum faecigallinarum
TGAATAAGTCAGCACCTTTAGATGCTGCAAGTGATATTGGCTTATAGCCAAAGTGCAAACTACCCGTTAAACGGGTAGTTTTGATTATAATACGATATTTTCTTGATATTCGCCAAACACTTCTTTTAATGCGTTAATAGTTTCGCCAAGAGTAGCATATACTTTAACTGCATTTAAAATTTTCGGCATTAAGTTTTCGTTTGTTTTTGCTGCAGCTGTTAATTCTGCTAAAGCACGTTTTACTGCATCATTATCACGAGTTTCTCTTAATTGTTTCAGTTTAGCTTTTTGGCTTACTTCCACAGAAGAATCAATTTTTAAAAGACCAGTAGGTGGTTCTTCTTCTATATGGTATTTATTAACCCCAACAATAATTAATTCTTCTTTTTCAATTGCTTTTTGGTATTCATAAGCACTGTTTTGGATTTCTCTTTGAGGAAAACCCTGTTCAATAGCGCGCATCATACCGCCATGGTCATCTATTTTTTGAATATATTCAAATGCACGTCTTTCTATATCATCAGTCATTGCTTCTACCATATAAGCACCAGCAAGTGGGTCAATAGTGTCTGCTGCACCTGATTCATTTGCAACAATCTGCTGAGTTCTTAATGCTATACGAACCGATTCTTCTGTTGGCAGTGCAAGTGCTTCATCGTATGAGTTAGTATGCAGAGATTGTGTGCCGCCCATACAAGCTGCTAATGTTTGAAGTGCAACACGGACAATGTTATTATGCGGCTGTTGTGCTGTTAATGTAGAGCCTGCTGTTTGAGTGTGGAAACGCAGCATTGTAGATTTTGGTTTTTTAGCTTTAAAACGTTCAGTCATAATTTTTGCCCACATTCTTCTTGCTGCTCTAAATTTTGCAACTTCCTCAATAAAGTTATTATGGCAGTTAAAGAAGAATGAAAGTCTTCCTGCAAAATCATCTACATCAAGCCCTGCTTTAATAGCTGCATCAACGTAAGCAATACCGTCTGCTAATGTAAATGCTACTTCCTGAACTGCATCACTGCCTGCCTCTCTAATATGGTAGCCGCTGATACTTATTGTATTCCATAATGGTACATTATCTTTACAGAAAGAGAAAATATCTGTAATTAATCTCATAGACTGAGTTGGTGGAAAACGGTAAGTTCCACGAGCCATATATTCTTTTAATATATCATTTTGGATTGTTCCTGCTAATTTATCAGAAGAAACACCTTGTTTTTCGCCAACTGCAATATAACATGCTAAAAGAAATGATGCTGTTGCGTTAATAGTCATTGATGTAGAAACTTTATCAAGTGGAATACCATTAAATAATGTTTCAATATCTGCTAATGAGTCTATTGCAACACCAACTTTACCAACTTCACCTGATGCCATAGGGTCATCAGAATCGTAACCTATTTGTGTTGGCAGGTCAAAAGCTACCGAAAGACCTGTTGTGCCCTGCTCAAGCAGATATCTATATCTTTTGTTAGATTCTTCTGCTGTTGCAAACCCTGCATATTGACGCATAGTCCAAAAACGACCGCGATACATGGTTGGCTGCACACCTCTTGTTAATGGGTAAAGACCTGGATAACCTAGTTTTTTCTCGTAATCAAAATCAGGAATATCTGCTGGAGTGTAAAAAGGTTTTACTTCGTATCCAGAAGTAGTTTTAAAAACTTTTTTACGTTCAGGAAATTTGCTGATTGTTTTTTCATACTGTTCTTTCCATTTTTCGTACATAGCTGACCTCGCTAAAATAATATTTAATCAATTATCATTAAATATTGCTTAAATTGCAATAATTATTTTTATAATTACATAATAATTATACATTTTTATATTAAATAATGTGGACACTTATTTTTGTTCAGTAATTTGTATAACTTATATATGCTATCACAAAAAATTAAAAAGTGGTAGTATAAATATTTATAAATTACTATTTATTTGTTAAAAAAATTAAAATTTTAATACAGAAGAACTTATCATTCTTGATTTTTATGTATATACATTGTATAATGGTGTAATAGTATATTTATAAGGATAGGTTAAATGAAAAAAATTCATCTTTTAATAATAGACCCGCAGAATGATTTTTGCAGCCCTGATGGTGCATTATATGTTAAAGGGGCAGAGCAGGATATGCAGAGGCTTGCAGATATGATTGATAAGTACAGGAAACATTTAAATGGTATTACTGTTACTTTTGATGTGCATAAAAGTTTTCATATTGCCAGTCCTGTTTTTTGGATAGATTCTGTAACAGGCACTCACCCAGAAGTTTTTACAATTATTAAAAGGAAGGATGTTACTTCTGGCAGATATTATGCCTCTATCCCAGCATATCAAAAACTGGCAGAATATTATGTGTGGGAGCTTGAAAATAACGGAAGATATGAGCTTTGTATATGGCCGCCACACTGTATTGTTGGTTCATCTGGCACAAATATATATAAGCCTCTTTATGATGCAATAGAAAGATATAACTCAGAAATGTATAACTCTACTGAATATATTTATAAGAATAATAACTCTTTTACAGAGCAGTATTCGGTATTACGAGCAGATGTCAGCATGGGTGAAAAGGATAACGTATATGCAAGCTCACGTATTGCCCACATTGTTGCTGAAAATGATGTTATTTTTGTAGCAGGGGAGGCTTTAAGCCACTGTGTTGCAAATTCTATGCTTGATATTGCAAAATATATTTCTAAAGATTTGAAAAAATTTATACTTTTAAGTGATGCATCATCATCTGTTACAGGTTTTGATGAATTATCTGATACATTTTTAGATAAAGCAGCAGATTTAGGTATGAGATGTATAAAATCAACAGAAATTGGAGTATTTTTTAATGAATAATTTTGAAAATAAACTTTTAAACACTCCTTTAAAAGACATATTATTAAAAGAAAAGATTTTTGATGAGCTTCTTCCATTTGATGAATATCATCTTGTAATGGCGCAGACTGATTTTATTTTAAATATTCATAACAAAAAAGCAGTAAAATCATATTTTTATAGAATTGCTCCATTTGAAGGTTCATATATTATTACAGCAGGACTTGCTGCATTTTTATCAAAAGTAGAAAATTTTTCATACAGCCAGATTATTTCATATTTGGAAAATAAAGGCTATAAAAAAGAGTATATAGATTATCTTAAAACAATGGATAAAATATCAGTTAAAATATATTCGCTGCCTGAAAATACTGTAGCTTTTCCTAATGAGCCGATTATTATTTTAGAAACTAATCTGCATGATGCAAGAATATTAGAAGGCATACTGCTTTCTGAAATGAATTTTGCAAGTTTAGTGGCTACAAAATGGCATAGAATAAGAAATGCAGCATGTGCATGTCCTATAATGGAGTTTGGCAGAAGACGTGCCCAAAACAGCTTAAAAGCTTCACTTTATTCTTATATGGCAGGTATTAACGGCACCAGCAACTGTGAAGTAAATAATATTTTTGGTATACCATCTTCAGGCACTATGGGTCATGAATTTATTCAGTCATTTGATTCAGAGTTTGAATCATTTGATAAATGGCTTGATATTAACCCAGATAAGCCTGTTTTATTAATAGATACTATTAATACATTAGAAAGTGGTTTAGAAAACGCAGCAAAAGCCTTTTTAAAGCATAAAGAAAGTATGCAGGCATCTAATAACTGGGCAAAAATAGGTGTCCGTATTGACAGCGGTGACTTGGCATATCTTGCAGTGCAGTGTTATGAGCAGTTATCAAAACGTCTTGGAACTGAAAATGTTACAATAGTTTTAAGCAACGATTTAGAAGAAAACAGTATTCAGGATATTTTTACACAGCTGAATCAGGCAGGTAAAAGCCATATAATTAAGCATATATCTTTTGGTATAGGTACAAAAGGAGCAACTGCCTGGGGCGACCCTGCTCTTGGCGGTGTCTGCAAAATATCTGAACTTGAAGATAATTATATTTTAAAAATATCTAATCATAACGAAAAAACAACAATTCCCGGCAATTTAAGAAGTGCATTTGTAAAAGATAAAAACGGTGAATACGTTACTTCACTTATTTTTTTCCATGATGAAGATTATAAAAATACAGGCAGATTTTTACATATTTTTGATGACAGTAAATATATGATAAACAGCAGTGCTTATGAAATAGGGCAGCCGCGCCAGTCCCTTGTGTATATTAGTAACGGAAAGACAAGCGCTTTTGAAGGAAAATTTAGCAGCCAGTCCCTGCTTGAAATAAGACAGAATTCTGTGCATGATTTAGAATGTCTTGACTGGTCATATAAAAGGATAGTTAAGCCGCACAGAGCAAAGGTAAGTTTATCAGAAAAAGTTTTTAATGTAAAAAAATATATGACATTAAATATGCTTTTACAAATGGATAAAAATAAAAGTATATAAAACTTATTTTAGGCATGTTTTTTGCATGTATTTTATAAAAATATATATATCAGGGTAGCAGTATGGAAAAATTTAAAAAATTTATTAAAGAAACTAGATTTGAATATAAAGTATTAGGCTTTTTTATAATAATATTATTACTTTCTGTTCCGTATAATATTATTAAAAAAGAATTTTTTTCAGACAGTTCAACTTCCGGTATATCAAGTTCTAATAACAGCCCAGGCACAGGTGGTTCAGGTGTTACAGGTACAAGTTTATCAGATATGCAGTCAACTGAACAGCCTGCAAATAATAAGCCTTCTTCAATAAGCGATGCTGTTAGTGCAGACAGACCGTTAATATTAAATGATACAGCATTACATAATGAAAACTTTAAACAAATGATGATAGAAATACCAGAGATTAAGCATATTGAGCTTGCAACTCAGGTAGAAAATCCTACAGTATGGATATACAGTTTAAATGACGGATTGAGAAAAGATGAAGATGCTGTTAAATACTGTGCAGTTTTACACAATAAAGGTATAATGGCATCAAGTGTAACAATATATGATGAAAAGGCAAGAAGAAGCGGCAGACTTGTAGAAATAGGGGCTGCTAAGTGTATGTAATAATATATGATTAAGTTTTTAAAAAAATTATTTAAACGCAAACCGAAATATACTCTTTATGAGCTTGGCTCAATGGCAGCAGACAGGAATGATTTTACGTCTGCTTTCAAATGCTTTGTGGCTGATGCTAAAAAAAATAATAATCCTCAGTCTCAGTTTCTAACAGGTTTTTTCTTGTATCACGGCACAGGTGTGAAAAAAAATTATGAATATGCTTTACAGTGGTTTGAAGTGGCTGCAGAAAACGGCAGTGCTGATGCTATGTATTATATAGGAGAAATATATAAAAACGGCAAAGGTGTTATGAAAGATATAAATAAAGCAGCCCGCTGGTATTTAAAGGCTGCAGAACTTGGTAATACTGAGGCGCAGTTTAATATAGGTTTTTGTTTTAAAAATGGCAAAGGCGTTCCAAAAAATGATATAGAAGCACTTAAATGGCTTGAAATGGCAGCAGAAAAAGGTCATGTAAAAGCTCAGTATAATATGGGTATAATGTGTGCAGGCGGCAGAGGTATGCCAAAAGATGATGAGGCGGCTGTAGAGTGGTATAGAAAGGCAGCAGAGCAGGGCTATTCTATTGCTATGTATAATTTAGGTTTTATGTATCAAAGCGGCAGAGGCGTGCCGCGAGATTATAAGGAAGCAGTAAAATGGTTTAAAAAGTCGGGAGAATAATATATGGATTTTTTTAATCTTCATACTTATGGGTATTTGTTTATTTGGTTTATAATTTACAGTTTTTTTGGCTGGGTTTATGAAAGTTTATGGGCAAGTTTTAATGAAAAGCAGTGGGTTAACAGAGGATTTTTATCTGGCCCTGTTATTCCTATTTATGGTTTTGGCGCAGTTTCTTTTGTTTTACTTCTTAGTGATATAAATAATCCAGTAATTATATATTTTGCAGGTATGATAATAGCATCTATTTTAGAATATTTTACCTCCTGGGCAATGGAAAAACTTTTCCACGCACGCTGGTGGGATTATCACCACTATCCATTTAATATAAACGGCAGAATATGTTTATACGGCGCGCTGCTTTTTGGTGTATTTTCTGTTATAATTATTAAGTATGTGCAGCCTTATGTGGCAAAATTTACATCATTATTTTCTCCTGCATCCCTTTATACTTTATCAGTTATTTTAATGATTTTATTTATAACAGATACCGTTTTGACTGTCCGCAAAGTTCTGCACTTAAAAGAGCGTATGCAGGAATTACAAAAGGCTATTACAATATACAGACAGCAGGCAGAAGAACGTATTGCAGAATATAAAAAATACAGGCAGGAACAGCGTCAGCAGATACTTTTAAATATGAAACAGGGGTTTGAAGACAGCAAAGTCTATGCGTTATTAAAAGAAAAATTTGGCGATTTAGATAATCATGAAAAAAGACTTTTAAAAGCTTTCCCAAACCTGCGTTCTCGTGAGTTTGATGATGCAGTTATAAGAATAAAAAATAAATATCAGGAATATAAAAGCAGGAGAGAAAAATAGTGAAATCATATAGAAAAGAGTTAGTTATAAATTATCCAAAACGCAGAGGATATGTAAATATTACCCCAAAGGTAGAGCAGGCACTTAGTGAAAGTGGTATAAAAGAAGGGCTTGTGCTTGTAAACTCAATGCATATAACATCAAGCGTATTTATCAATGATGATGAAAGCGGTCTGCTTAATGATTTTGAAGTATGGCTTGAAAAGTTAGCACCTGAAAAGCCACACAGCCAGTATAAACATAACGGGTATGAAGATAACGCAGATGCCCACTTAAAAAGGCAGGTAATGGGCAGGGAAGTAGTTGTGGCAGTAACTAACGGCAAACTTGATTTTGGCACCTGGGAGCAGATTTTTTACGGAGAATATGACGGTATGCGTGATAAAAGACTGCTTATAAAAATCATTGGTGAATAATAGTTTATGAAAAAAACTTTAATACTGCTTATTCTTTTTTCTTACAGCTATTCATACGGTTATGAGCAGATATATTATCAAGAAGAAGAATATTCACCACGCTATATTATTAAAGATTACAGCTATATAGAAGGCTATAATGAACTTTGGCAGGATTTATCAAACAGAATAAATTTAAAGTTTTATGATGATTTTATACATAAAGATTTTGGCAGTGTAACATCAAGAAAAGACAGAGATGCAGTTATTGATTTTATCAAAAACTATAAAATACAAAATATTTACTTAGATGATTATTCAAATTTAATGGCATTTCCTGCAATAAACAGCCTGATATTACAGAATAAAGCTTTATTAAAAGCGCGCTTTGTTTTAGATAATGTGCCAGGCCATGATAAAACAAGCCTTGTATATCTTGCTGCAGGTCTTTCTTACATATACAGTGATGGTCTTTATGAACTTGATAAATTAAGAAAAATTTTTAAAGAATGGCTTCGGCTTGGCGGCGATGATTTTCCAGAAATAAAAAAAGAAGAAAAAGAAAAACGGCATAAATTCTTTTCATATATTGCAAATCTGCCTGAAAATCCAGAATCAGCAAAAGAGTTTATAAATATAGTTAATGATAAGTTTTATTATAATCTTGTTTTTAAAAATGGTCTTTTTGATATATTTAATACAGATTTTTATACAGTTATAAGCAGCAGAGAAGTTTACCAAGGTTATAATATAGTTAAATATTTTGCCAGTTATATAAAGGCAGAGTATATGGATATTATTACGGGTAAACATTTCAGGCTTGATAATAAGGGAACAGATATAAACCATTATTTTACTGTTTGGAGTTATAAAGACGGATTAAAACTAAAAGATGATAATTTTTATATTTTTCCATTTGACAAGCAGACTTTTATATTAAGTGTGCATAATGAAAATAATAAGAAAATATTAAAATTTAATTATTATAATCCAGAATATATTGATACGCCAGAATATGCAGAAATTATAATAGATAATAATGGAGAACCAGTTTCATATAATAATATGTGGCAGTATCCTTTAGTTAGAAATAAAGTTATTAACAGCCTTGTATCAAGCCCGTCATTTAGCTGCAGCGATAATATTACACCGCAGCAGTCTGTAATATGCGAAAGTTTTTCACTTAGAATGTATGATAAAATCAGCAGCAGGAAATATTTTTTGGTTTACAGCAGTATAAGGAAGAAATCTAAAAAAATTAAACAGCTTGAAAGTATAAAGCAAAACTTTAAAGAAAGATTAGATGCATGTTATATAGATAGAAAATGTTTGCAGAATGAATATAAATCGTATATAGAAAGCCTTATAAAGTTTAAATAATTTTTTATAATTTA
>DXAQ01000082.1 GCA_019116905.1 Candidatus Mucispirillum faecigallinarum
ATGGGCAAAAAATGTATGCTGTTGGAATTGCAAATAATGATGCACAGGTAAAGAATGTATTATCAGGTAAACCATTATTTAATAATGAAGAAGAACTTATGCAGTATGAAATAGGAAATAATGTTGATGTAGTATATGTTACAGTTGATAACTGGAAAATATTAAATGAAACTGAACAATCATCATTAAGTTTAACTGGTTTGCAGGATAGAATTATTTTATTATCTGATGGTAAATATAATCAGTTGCGTTCAAAAATATTAACTATGATTTAACTAGAAAATATTATGATGGTAATATAATATATTACCATCATATATAAGAGGATACTATGCAAGAAAAAAATGTCTATGTGTTTTCAAGTAGATGGGGTGGTAATAGTAAATCATACTGGAAACATTGTATTGAAAATAATGTTGTATTTATTAATAATGAACATGACAGCGTAACAAATTTTCCTGAAATTGCAAGAGGCGTAAAAAAAGGTGATATTATTGCATTAAGAGATGGGCAAAAAATGTATGCTGTTGGAATTGCAAATAATGATGCACAGGTAAAGAATGTATTATCAGGTAAACCACTTTTTGATAGTAATGATGAAATTAAAAGTTATGGTATAGAAAATCATGTTAATGCAGTATATGTAACAGTATATAAATGGTACACATTAACTGGTGAAGATAAAAATAATTTTAACTTGCAAGGTTTACAGGACAGAGTGATATTAATACATGAGGAAAAATATAACAATACTCGTAAACATATAATGGAAATTTATAAAAGTCAATTAGAGGGAAGTATGAATAATAATGAATTTAAAAATAATATAGAGTCGTTACTTACTAATAATTACAACCTTATCTTAACAGGTGCTCCTGGAACTGGTAAAACATACATTGCAAAACAGATTGCTGCTAAAATGATATTTGGTGAAGATATAAGTCTTGATGAAATAGAAAAAGATGAGAATAAAAAGAATAAGTTTGAATTACAGTATAAGTTTGTGCAGTTTCATCCATCATATGATTATACTGACTTTGTAGAAGGTATAAGACCAGCTACAAAAAATGATGATACCTATGGTTTTAAAAGAAAAGACGGGACTTTTAAAGATTTTTGCATAAAGGCTCTTAAAAATTATAAATCTATTATTTCTGAAAATGATGTAAGAGAGTTTTGTGAATATATAAAAACAGAAATTAAGGCTATGGGTAAATTTTCAATAAAGGGTATAGGTGGAGATAATGTTTCCCCAATTTGTAAAATAGATATTAATGATAATGATGTAAGAGTTGAAGTAAATACAGTAAATCATCACTGTTTTACAAAAACATATTTAGAATTATTAAAATTATATGATAATTATAAGGATTATATAAATTCAAATAATCAAACATATCAAGAATTTGTACAAACTTATAATATGCCTAATGGACAGCATACTTACATGCATGGTTTTTTACATGCAATGTATAAGTATTTTAATAAATCTTTCGTTTTCGTTATAGATGAAATCAATCGTGGTGATATTAATAAAATATTAGGCGAGCTTTTTTACGCCATTGATTTAGGTTACAGGGGAGAAAAAGGTAAAGTAAAAACACAATATCAGAATTTAGTGGAAAGTGGTGATGTCTTTGAAAATGGCTTTTATATACCTGAAAATGTATATATTATAGGCACAATGAATGATATTGATAGAAGCGTGGAAAGTATGGATTTTGCAATCCGCAGGCGTTTTGCATGGTATGAAATAAACCCAAATAAAACTTCAGAAGAAATACTTAAAAATTTAGAAATAGATAATTATGTATCAAAACCTGATGAGAAATCATATAAAATTCTTGAAAAATTAAATGAATGTATTTCCGGTAAAGATGAAAATGGAAAAGTAATTGATAAAGATGCCCTTGGGGAAATGTATCAAATAGGTGCATCATACTTTTTAAGGCTTGATAAATATTTTAATAAAGAAAATGAAAATAAGAATGAAAGTATCAAAAACGCATATCAAAAATTATGGGATAACCATTTAAAAGGGCTGATTTACGAATATGTCCGCGGTAAAAAATCAGGCAGTGAAATTTTTGATAAAATAAAAAATAAGTATGATGAATTAATTAAAAAAATAAATACAGAAAATCATAGTAATGCAACAAAGTAAGGTATTATTATGAGTAATGAATATTCTGGAATAACTACTGATAATAGAAGTGATTCTTTAAAAAATATTTTTAAAACTGATGTTCCTGGCGATGTGATAAATGAGTTAAAAGAAATATCAGGTAAAAATATAAGTGATTTAAAAGATAAAGAGGGCTTTTTAATCTACTGTAATGAAGATAAATTAAAAGATGATGTTGAAAAAAGCAGTGTTTTTACAATATCTGACAATAAATTAACTACTCATAATATTGCAGGGTTTATTGGCACAGAGCATACATTTTTAACTATCCGTTCCAGGTTTGCCCGTGATAACAGCGATGATTATTTCCTGCATTATATGCTGCAAAAAGTTTTTAATATTAATATTACTAACTTAGAGCATAATACAGATAAAAATAAAGCTTTCCAGTTTCTACCATACCTTTTTAAATATTACTTTTTACAGGCATTAAATCAAGGCTTGTATAAAAAATATGTGTGGAAGAAATATAACGACAGCAGAGTAAAAGGCACAATAGATATTGCGCGCCACATAAAGCATAATTTTATTTTTACTGGAAATATTGCCTACAATGTGCGTGAGCACAGCTATGATAATAATATAAATCAGCTTATACGCCATACTATTGAATATATTGATAACTTAGAAATGTTTCGCATGATGCTTGAAAGTGAAGATATGGCAGATTTAGTGCAGGATATAAGAAGAATAACCCCAACATATTCTGCAAAAAACAGGCAGCAGGTTATAAATGATAACTTAAAGTCTGATATTCATCCATATTATTCTGAGTATGAGCCATTAAGGCAGATATGTCTGCAAATATTAATGGAAGATGATGAGCTTAAATACGGCAGGCAGGAAAATAAGATATACGGCATATTATTTGATGTTTCATGGCTGTGGGAAGAATATCTTAATACTTTAATAGAGCAGATAGATAAAAGCTTTATTCATACTTATAATAAATCAAAGAAAAATTCTATTCATATGCTTGAAAATAATGGTTGGTCTGCTTATCCAGATTATTATTCAACAGATTTAAATATTGTAATGGATGCAAAATATAAACGAGTACATGATAAAGGTATTGCGAAAATAGATAGTGAAGATAGAATGCAGATAATATCATATATGCATATATTAGGTGTAAATAAAGGGGTATTTTTACACCCGTCAGAAAGTAATGATAAATTAACATGTAATAAGCTGCATTTTTATCATAAAGAAAATATAGATGAGTGTATAATGCAGTATAGTTTTAGGATTCCGTATAATGAAATTAAAAGTATGAATGACTTTAAAGAAAAAATAATGTATTCAGAGGAAAAATTTATAAAATACTGGAAAACAGTTTTTAAGCAAAATAATGAAAATAAGTCTGTGTAAATAAAGTATGTAAAACTGTTTTATATTATTAAAATTTATATATATTATTCTTTATGAGCATCAGCAGGCATATATTTTTATATAAGGAACTTAATATTTATATTTCATTCTAAATTTATTTAAAGCAGTTTTACAGTTTTTAAATAGCGCAGTTTATTTTTAGAAATCTTTTTTACAGACTTTTTAACAAGTGCAGTTTATATATAAATACTTAATACAACATTTTAAAGTATAAAATATTCTTTATATATGTATATCTGTATTGATAAAGCTGCTTGTTTCAATATAACTCCGAAATATATATAGTAGAATTTAAATTGTTTAATATTTTTTAGTAAGCAAAAGCAGGGTAAATCAATAAAAGTTTAAAAAAATCTTAATTTTATTATTTGGAAATGTTATTTTTAATTTATATTCAACTAGTGCAGATAATGAAGTATTTTCTAAAAATAATACAATAAATATAAAAAATAACCCTGCATATTTCAGCAGGGTTATCATAGGTTATAATATGTGGTTCAAGTTATTTTCAGTAACTAAATAACTTTTTTTATCATCATTATTTTCTTCTTTTCGTTTAAATGAGAATGCTCCAAAAACTGCACCAATAGCCATGATTAAGCAGCCTACCCATATCCATGATACAAATGGCTGATGAATAAATAAGATAACCATTGAGCCGTCTTGATTAAATGTATATAAAGCGAAGTATAAATCGCCTGTAAATTGTGAATAGTATGCTACTTCTCTATAAATCTGCTCAGAATGGCTGCTGTATATTCTCATTTCTGGAAAAGCTGTTGTTATTAATTTATCATTTTTATAAATTTTTATAGGTACATATTCTGCAATATAGTTTTGTTCCTGAATACTTGCATGTGAACCTACTTCAAATTTATAGTCTTTATAATCTAATACTGCGCCAGGAGTTACACTGTATTCGCCTTTAAACATATAAAATGATGAAATAACTATACCAAAAGCTATAATTACAAGCCCAAGGTGTATAATCATAGCACCATAAAATCTGTTTGCAGATTTGATAGATACTTTACCTTTACTTTTAAATGAAGTGAATATGCGTATAAGCACTGCTGCGCCAGAAAAGTAAATTGAAAAGCATAAGAAAAGTGATATTATTTGAGTATATCCTAATATTACCATTATTATTATACCTGCAACAGCAGCAAGTAATGCAGCCATTAATCTAAATCTATATTTAGCCATATTTGAAATTTTAAAGCCTGTTAAAAGACCTAAACCGCTTGCAGCAAAAATCAAGAAGAAAAATGGTGCAGTTGCCCTGTTATAATATGTAATATTAAAGTTTGAGCCTGTAACAATAGGTAATAATGTTCCAAAAGCTATAGCTATTGTTAATGCTATAAAAAACCAGTTGGAAATTAAAACAAAACCTGTTCTTGAAAGGAATTTAAAGTCTTCCTCATCATGTTTTACTATGTTTTTAAATTCTTTGTTTTGTATAAGCATTATTAAATAAACCACAGCAGAAATCACGATATACACTAAGAAGTAATAACCTATTGGGTGTGGTGAAAAGCTGTGAACTGAATCAATTAAGCCACTTCTTGTAATAAATGTGCCTAATATTGTTAATTCAAAAGTAATAATTAATAAAATAAAAGT
>DXAQ01000083.1 GCA_019116905.1 Candidatus Mucispirillum faecigallinarum
TGTATAATTATCATAAATTATTTTATTAGTTATATTATCAGGCGCAGCAATACTGCTTTCTTCTGCAATTTCATTAGACTGATACTGCTCTTTATTAAAGCAGCCAAAAAGAAATAAAATTATAAGAATACTTAAAACAAATGCTATCTTATTCAAAATGATACCTGATAAAAAATATAAAATAGGGCAGCAATGCCACCCTTTAAATATTTATAATTTTACCAAATAAAACCTACTTCAGCTCCTACTGTAAAGCCTGAAAAATCATAATTTTTATGGCTTATTTTTGTTTCATGATAAAGGTATTCTGCGCCAACACCTACAAATAAAAATTTAAGTGCCTGCAGCCTTAAACCAGCTTTTGCAGAAAAACCAATATCAAAATTAGTTGATGAACTATTTGAAGAATTACCTAAAAACTCTGCTGTTGAATTTATACCTGTAAAGTGGAATGATGGACCTATACCTAAATATGGTCTTAAAGAAAGCATATCAACACCTATTTTTGGCTGCAGCATTAAATATGGTTTAATATCAAATGACCATAAAATACTTGTAGCATTATATGGAATATAACCACCTAATATATTTGAGGTTGCTATATAATTTTGTGTATCCCACCTGCCGCCAAGTGTAACTTCTAAACCTATAAAACGCCATAAGTCGCCACCAATAGTTATTGTTGCAGGACCCTGTAAGCCTTCCATAGATTTATCGCTTGGAAATGAATAACCATAACCAACTAAAAACCAGCCATCATTACTTCTTGATTTACTTTCCTGCGCATATACACTGCTAAATGAAAATGCAGAAAAGACAAATAAAGAAAATAAAATAAATAAAAACTTATTTGATAATTTCATTTTACTACCTCCGTAATAAATTTATTTTTAAAATACAATACCAACTTCGCCGCCAAATAATATACCTGATGCATTATATTTATTTTTTACACCATTATAATTTACTTCCAGCGGATTATATAAATATTCTGCGCCTATACCAAAAAGCACGCCATTCTCTATAAACCTTACACCAGCTTTTGCAGAAAATCCATAAGAAAATATATTATTTGCATAATTAGTATTATTTGCAGATATTTGTGGACCTATACCAATATATGGCAGCACATCAAACATACCAGTATCAAAACTTGGCTGAATAAGAAAATCTAGACGTATTGGCATTGTATTAATATCAGTATCTGCATTTTTAGTTTTTAAGTCCCATAAATAGCCAATACTAAAATCAATTGCAACCCAGTCAGTAACCTGCCCGCCTATTGTTAAATTTGCAGGCCCTGTTGGAGCTTTTGCACCACTTTCTTCTGGCAGATAATAGCTGTATCCTAAATTTATCCAAAAATTATCGTCTGCTTTAGAATAACCTGCAAAAGAAAGGATAAATATTAAAACTATAATCATTTTTTTCATTACTACACCTCTACGAAATGTATTCGTAACAAATATCATTTTGGTTACAAAATTTATAATATTTTATAAAAATAAACCCACATAAGTTATGCGGGTTTATAAGTTAAACTTATTATTCAAAGCTTTCAGAGCTTTCTGTATTCTTTTCTTTTAAGACAGCCCGTATTTTTTTAACACGATTGCCGTCTACTTCAAGGACTTCATATATACAGTGTTCATCTTCTGCCTTATCTCCTGCAACAGGTACTCTGCCTAAAAGATTAAAAACATATCCGCCGATAGTAACCTGTTCTTCATCTTCAAAATTAATACCTATCCTTTCCCCAGAATCTTCTAAAGACGCCATACCGTCAAACTCAAAAGTTTTTTCATCTATTTGTTTACAGTCTTCTGTTTTCTTATCATGTTCATCTGAAATATCGCCCATAATTTCTTCAATAATATCTTCCATAGTTAAAAGACCTGCTGTGCCGCCGTATTCATCAAGCACTAAGGCTGTATGTATCTGACGCCTGTTCATTTTTGCTAAGATATCTGAAATAGATGCTGTTTCTGGCACAATAATCATCTCTCTCACAAGTTTAGATAAATCATGAACTTCGTTTTTAGAAAGCTGGTTTTCAAGCAAATCTCTAATGTGAATCATACCAACAATAGAATCTTTACCACCTTCACAGTATGGATATCTTGTATGGTTGGATGCTCTTACTATATCAAGATTTTCTTCATAAGTTTTATCTGCTAAAAGGCAGACAATATCTTTTCTAGGCGTCATTATTTCTTTTGCAACAGTATCTGAAAAATCTACTGCATTTTTAATAATTTCTTCTTCCACAGTATCAAGCACACCACCGCGGACACTTTCACCTACTATAAACTTTAATTCTTCTTCAGAATGGGCAGTTTCTGCTTCTGATGCAGGGTGTATCCCTAACCTTTTTAAGAAAAAGGCAGAAAGAAAATCAAAAGTTTTAATAAGTGGGAAGAAAATCACCCAGAAAAAATGAAGTGGAGCAGCAACCTTTAATACAGCCCCTTCAGTTTTTGCAATGGCAATAGATTTTGGTATTAATTCACCCATTACTACGTGCATTAATGTAATAAAAGTAAATGCTATAACAAAACTAACTGTATGAAGTAATGTTTTATTATCACCAAAAAAACCTGAAAATAAATATTCTAAAAGTCTTGCAAAAGCAGGCTCACCTATCCAACCTAATGCAAGAGATGATAAAGTTATACCTAACTGTGTAGCACTTAAATAAGAATCAAGTTTATGGGTCATATCAAGAGCAAGCTTAGCATTTGGCCTGCCAGCTTTAACAAGCTCCTCTAAACGAGAACGCCTAATTTTTACAACTGAAAATTCTGATAAAACAAAGAAACCATTGAGTAATACAAGAAGAACAGCAAGTCCAAGCATCAGGACCGACTCACCAACATTAATATCCATTACACTCCCTATAAGAAAATTATAAAATTATTCCGATTAATAATCGGTATCTTATAAAATATCTGATTTTTATATAATTGCAAGTATTATTTTTAATAATTTGTAATTTACTAACAAAAATAATATATTTATATAGTTACTATTTGCTATTGATTAAAAAAATAAGTTATGTTAATATTGAAAGCATAAAAATTAAAGGTGGTGCCATGTCTAAAGTAATGAATGAAAAAATTGAATCTATTTATCGCCAAATTGTAAACAGAAATCCTGGCGAAGTTGAGTTTCATCAAGCAGTTAGAGAAGTTTTAGAAACGCTTGGTGTTGTTTTGGATAAGCATCCTGAATATATGGAGCAAAAACTTATTGAAAGAATATGTGAACCTGAAAGGCAGATTATTTTCCGCGTTCCTTGGATGGATGATAAGGGTGAAATTCATATTAACAGAGGTTTTCGTGTTCAATTTTCAAGTGTAATGGGTCCTTATAAGGGCGGTCTTCGTTTTCATCCTTCAGTTTATCTTGGTATTATTAAATTTCTTGGTTTTGAGCAAATATTTAAAAACGCTCTTACAGGTATGCCAATAGGTGGCGCAAAAGGTGGTTCAGATTTTGACCCAAAAGGTAAATCTGATGCAGAAATAATGCGTTTCTGCCAAAGTTTTATGACAGAACTGCACAAATATATTGGAGAATATACTGATGTACCTGCTGGTGATATAGGTGTTGGCGGCAGAGAAATAGGTTATCTTTTTGGTCAGTATAAAAGGCTTACAGGCAGATATGAATCTGGTGTTATTACTGGTAAAGGTATGGCATACGGTGGCTCACTTGTTCGTAAAGAAGCAACAGGTTATGGCTTAGTTTATTTTACAGAACTTATGCTGCAGTCTAGAAAAGAAACATTTGAAGGCAAAAAAGTAGTTATTTCAGGTGCTGGAAACGTTGCAATATATGCTATCGAAAAAGTTCAGCAGTTAGGCGGTAAAGTTATTGCATGCTCTGACTCTAACGGCTACATCTACGATGCAGACGGTATAAAATTAGATACTGTAAAACAAATAAAAGAAGTAGAATATAAAAGAATTAAAGAATATATAAAATATCACCCAAAAGCAGAATATAAAGAAACCGGCAGTATATGGGATATTCCTTGTGATATTGCTATGCCTTGCGCAACACAAAATGAATTAAATGAAAAACATGCAGAAACTTTAATAAAAAATGGCTGTTTTTGTGTTACAGAAGGTGCAAATATGCCAAGTACTCCTGGTGCTATTCATCTTTTACAGTCATCAAATGTGTTATATGCTCCTGGTAAAGCAACAAACGCAGGCGGCGTTGCAACATCTGCTCTTGAAATGCAGCAAAATGCATGCAGAGATACATGGAAATTTGATTATACTGATGCAAGACTTCAAACTATTATGCGTGATATTCATAAAACATGCTATGAAACAGCAGAAGAATATGGATATAAAGGCAACTACTTAATGGGTGCAAATATTGCAGGCTTTACAAGAGTTGCTGATGCTATGATTCCACTTGGATTAATATAATAAATTATTATATAAAAATGGGGATAATTAAAATTATCCCCATAAATAATCTCTTACATCCACTCAAATCCCATTAATAAGAACTTATTATATTATGAAATAGCAATTACTCGTTTTGTAATATCTTCTTTTTCTTTTTGCGCAGGTTCTTCTCCTATTGCTCCAAAAGGCATTTCTGCTATTAATACATATTCTTCTGGAATATTTAAAAGTTCTTTAACAGCCTTATCTATTACAGGGTTATAGTGCTGTAAAGATGCGCCAACTTCAAGCTCTCTTAAACCACTCCATACAGCAATCTGCAGCATTGCGCTTGCATGGTTTGCCCATACTGGAAAATTATCTGCATAAGCTGGATATTGGTTTTGCAGGCTTTTCACCACTTTTTTATCATAGAAATAAAGTATTGTGCCAGCACCTGCTTTAAAACTGTCTATTTTTTCTCTTGGCACTTTGCCCCCAAATACATCATACACTTTATCCCACAGTTTATTCTGCATTTCTCCATGTACTATAACTACGCGGCTGCTTTTCATATTAAAAGCATCAGGCACAAGCTCAGTAATTTCTTCCACCATTTCTATTACATTTTCAATAGATACTGGCATTTCTTTTTTAATATTATAGTATGTTCTGCGTTTTTTTAATGAATTTATTATATTCATTTTATCCTCCTAAAAGTTAATCTTTATAGTTTAAGCTTTTCATAAGCCTTAAAAATTCCTTTTTCTCATCTATTTCCATATTTTTAAAATACTCAATAATAATTTCCTTATTTTTTGGAAATACTTTGCTTATTATATCGCGCCCCTTATCTGTAATATATAAAAGACGTTTTCTTTTATCATTTTCATCTTCTTTATGGGAAATAAACTGCCGTTTTTCTAAATTTTTTATAATAACAGGCATTGTGCCTGTAGAGCTTAATATTTTTTTCTGCACCTGCCCTACTGTCATCTCTCCTTTATGGTACAGCGCTTCAAGCACTGCAAACTGACCTAAACTAAGCCCATAAGCTTTAACAAGTTTTACTGTTTTGCTGTCAACAGCATTAACTACCCTGTGCAGCGCTATCAATATTTTTAAATCTATTTCATTTTCCATAAACGCCTCTATATATCTACATAGAGATATGTTTACTCTAATTAGAGATAAATTGCAACTGTTTTATTAAAATATAAGGACATAAATAAAGACAAATAACAAAATGGATAAAAATTAGATTTTTGCTTTTTTTCTGCCAACAAATAGTGATAAAAGCGCTGGTATTAAAAACAGAGTAAATATAGTAGATAAAGCCATACCGCCTAAAATAACACTTCCCATACCGCGATAAAGCTCACTGCCTGCTCCCGGAGCTATAACAAGGGGCAGCATACCAAAAAGCGATGTAGCTGTACTCATAAAGATTGGGCGTATTCTTGTTTTCAACGCGTCATTTATAGCGTCCCGCCCGCTCATGCCATACTGTAAGTTATTCAGTGTTTGATATACTATTAATATAGGGTTATTTACTACTGAGCCTATAAGCATAATAAAACCAAGCATTGTAATAATATCTAATGACTGAGGTGTTAAGAACTTATTTACTAAATCAAGCCCAATAAAGCCACCTGAGGCAGCAAGTGGCACAGAAAACATAATAATAAACGGATAAAAGAAATTATTTAATAAGGCTGCCATTAAAAGATAAGTGATTAATATTGCCAGAATAAAATTACCAGATAATGCTTGTTTAGCACTTTCTAATTTTGATGATGCACCGCTTGAATATATAGTAATACCCTGCAGTAAACCTTCTGCACGCATAGGCTCTATAACTTTTTTATCTATTTTTTCCTGCAGCTGCTCTAAAACCATACCTTTTGGCAAAGTAATAATAAAAAGAAATGAACGCTGATAATTATATCTTCTAACTCTTTCTATACCCATTACTTCTTTCGTTTCTGCAAGGCTTGATATTGGTACAGGCAGCCCTGAACCTGAATTTACAAGGATAGAATATACTTCCTCAGGATTATTAAAACTTTTTCTCTCTCCCTGCAGCATAATATCTATTGTACCTAATGAAGGGTCTTTAAATTCACCAATTTTTCTGCCGTCTAAATATGCATCCACAGAAATACCCAGTTCTGTTGCTGTAACACCTGCAGATTTTAATGCCTCCCTGCGCGGTATTATTTGAACTTCTGGATATACTGGGTTAGATGTTGGGTTTAAACGTAACTGCACTTCTGGAATTTCTGCCATAATCCTGTCTTGAATAAGCCTGACAGTATTAACTAAACTTTCATAGTCCATAGCACCTGTTACATTCATTAAAAAAGTATTACTTGAGCCTCTGCCAATATTAAATAACGGCACTTGTGAAGTAGAGGCAGTAATACCTGGCAGTTTGACAGAAACTGACGCTAAAAGCGGCTGCAATTCTGCTACTCTTGATTCATCTTTACTTGTTGCCCTAAGTGCCACATAAGTGGAGCTTGCTATAAATACAAAATTATCTATCTGCGGATAACCGTCTTTTTCTCCCTCCATATATGGTTTTAACTCTCTATATATAAAATCGCCCATAGCTTTCCTTTCATTATATGAAATACCAGGCGGCGGAGTAAATCGTGATTCCATCATATTTTTATTACCCAGTGGCAGATAATCCATTTTAGGCATAAGCGTATATGCACTAAAAATAGAAAATGCTGTAACAAGTATAATAAAAAGTGATTTATATATAAACTTTGAATTAATTTTATCAGA
>DXAQ01000084.1 GCA_019116905.1 Candidatus Mucispirillum faecigallinarum
ATTTATATCTTTGAAAAAATTCTGATTTGTATATAATATTTGAAATTTAGATAAGGCATCATTAACTACATTATTGTATATTATTTCCTTTTGAGTTGTAATAGTATTAACTTTTGACGCAATCTCTGTGTCTATCCTTCTATTTAAATCTCTTAAAATAAATATGGATACAAATACTTCTATAATAACAAATATAATAACTAAAAGTTTAATATTATTCATATACCTATTTTTCTTCCTTATCAGGTATTATATACAGTATATATCTTAATGTAAAGGTTTTATTAATTATATCCTATTATCCATAATAAAAAATACATCCTTTTTATTCATAATAAAAAATACTTCCCTGTATTTTTTATTTAATCGTTTAGTCGCAGTTAATGCTTCTGCACTCACTAAAGCAAGTGCTCCCTGCAATTGTTTTATCCATGTTCTTTTTATAATATATCTTCATCAGGCATAATAACTGCTGCAATTGCCTTAAACACCCAAGGAAATACTATTGCAGAAATCATGGAGGCTAAAAGTACTGCAGAAGTCTGCATCTTATCTATTAAATTTAAATCATAAAATATACTTGATACAACTACAAGCATAGTAAGTGGAAAAGAAAGACCTGTTGCCACAAGTAAAAGCTTTTGTTTTGGAATAGACGAAAAAAGCAAAAGCACAATTCCTGCAACTTTTGATATAAAAAGTGATGCTATAATTAAAAGTGCAAGCATAATAACATCTTTTTGCAGAAAGTCATTAAATGTTACACGCATACCTACTGATATAAAAAATATAGGTATGAAAAACCCATAACCTACGCCGCCCAGCTTATCAAGAACGCCGTCCCTGCCTGCAAAAACAAGAGCAAACATCATACCGCCAACGAATGCACCAACTACAAACTCTATTTCAAGCACAGCAGCAAACGCAACAAATGCAAAAAGTATTACAAAGTTTGCCCTCATTCCCGTTTCTGTAGGGTTGCCAACCTCCACAAAAACTGACTGTAAATTAGGTTTCCACCATAGTGCAACTTTTAAAACTTTCATTATTAAATATATAACTATAAAAAATACTGCTAAATATAAAATCTGCCTTGCACTTTGTATTGTATAGCCGTATTTTGATATAATTGTAAAAACAGTAAGCCCTGCAAGAGTTAAAATCTCACCAATCATTGTTATAATTAAAAGCTTTTGACCAAAATCTGTTTTTATAAGGTCTGTATCCCTTAAAACAGGAAATAAAAGACCTATACCTGATGTAAAAAATATAATACCAAATGACCAGTGCAGCTCTAAATAATACGATAAATACCAGGCAGTTACTGCAACAGGTATAAAAGCCGCCACATAAAGCCATAATTCTTTTCTTGAAAGCGCTCTAAACTTTTCAAAATTTATTTCAAGACCTGCTAAATACATAAGAATTAAAAAACCTAGTGATGAAAAATAATCTACCATTTCAAACTGACTTTCCCCATAAGGTATAAGTGAGGCTATCACTATCCCATATATAATTTCACCAACAGAGGCAGGAAGCAGCAGCCTTTTACTGATAAAAGGCATAAAAAAAGCACCTATTGCCATTAAAAATAAAAATAGTGCTTCATGCTCAGTCATTATTTTCCTCATCAGGCAGCACAAGCACACTGTTAGATGTGCGTGATGCTATTAAAAATGATGCATGTGGGTTTAAAAACGATATACTGTCTTTTGAATTAGCTGCAACAATAACAAGGCTGTTTAATTTGCCGTCTATTTCTGATAATATCTGATGCACAGGATTACCCTCTAATATTATAAGCGGTATTTTAGTTCTTGTTAAGTTTTCATAATCCCTGACAAAATTTTTGCGGGACTGCATATCCATTGTATCCCTGTTTGTTTTTAAAGCACCAGGCGGCACAACATAAATACATCTGCACTGCACACCAAAATGAGCAGCTACTTCCGCACCGGTTTCTATAAGTCTTTCTGGAATACTGCCGTTTAATGATACAACAACTTCATCATAAGGTGTTCTGCCTCGGCTTATTAAAAATGGATGATGAGTTTTTTTAAAGTAATATTTTAATTTCCTGTTAAAAATACCAAAACCAGCATTGCCTGAAAAGGCTAATACACCTACATCATGCAGATATGCAGCGCTGCGGAAATTTTTCAAAGTGCCACCAAACTCACATCCTGCCTTATTTATTATTTCTACTTCCTGAGAATCTGAAACTTTATGGCTTTCTGTATCATACCATAAATATTTTTTTGCCTTTGTATTATTAAAGAAATAATTTATTTCAACAGCATCTTTTTCAACTAATCCGTTTGCCATAACAGCAAAGCTTTGGCCATACTGCAGTGGAAACTCAGGCTTACCTATCATTAAAATATTCACTATATTTTCAACAACTTTTGGCTCGCCTACAAGCACAACCCTGTCCCCTATCTGCAGTTTAAAATCGCCATCAGGCACAATAAATGAACCGTTTCTATAAGCTGCTGCTACTTTCCACCTGCTAGGTGCTAAAAACCTCATTTTCCTATCTACTATGTGGGAACGCCTGCGAATAATTACTTCTACAATCTCACCATTACCAAGCCCAATATTGTTTGGCCTGGCATAGTTTTTCTGAATAATATTTAAAACAGATTCAGATGCTATTAATATAGGGTTAATTACTTTTACATCATACTGCTCTAATTCTTCACGTCTGTCGTTTTTATAAAGCATTAAAATAATAGGGATTTGCAGGTTATAAACTTGACGGGCAATCCTGCATATTTCTAAAACCACATCAAAATCCTGCAGTGATGAAACTATATGGGAAATATCTTCAAAATTTATTTTCTTCCATATAACAATGCTGGAGGCCTCCCCCTCTATTCCTGAAACATTACTGTACTCGTTAGTAACCCTTTCAACCAGGTCGCCATTTATATCAACAACAACACACGGCCTTTCTTCTGATAACATTTTTAAAAGCCTGCGTTGAAAAAAACCAAGACCAAAAAGTAATACTTTTTTAGTTGCCAAAGTAATACCCCATATAAATTTTTTTCATATTTTAATATGATTATCTTTATATGTCAATACAGCCATATTCTTTTTTTAACTATTATTTATACAAGCATAACTAAATTTACAAATGTATAGAAAATGTGTAGGATTTTAAAAATATATTTTCTTAAAAATTATTATATAGTTTGATATCTATCAATTTTAAATTATATAACTAGTGTTCTTTTTGTAAAATCTAAAAACGATTGCGAAAAATGATATAAATAA
>DXAQ01000085.1 GCA_019116905.1 Candidatus Mucispirillum faecigallinarum
ATTTTGGTTTCATTTTTCTGCTTTTACCATTACGCACTTTATTATGGCTTTTTAATATTTCTTCAAACAATGCTTTTCTTTTTTTCGTTTTTTTGCATGCTTTTAAGGCAGTATTTAATGCAAGGGACACTATCCCTATTGGCAAAGGATATTTTTGAGCATATTCTTTAATTTCTTCATCATTTAATATTTTATCTATATCATCAAGGTTTGAACGCCATATCTGTTCATTTTCTGAAACAGATAACTCTTTAAACTCGATTATATAATTAAAACGCCTTAATACTGATTTATCTACATGTTTGATTGTATTTGATAAGAAAATACAGCGGTTATGGATACTGTCAAGTTTCTTATTAACATCAGACTTTTTTGCATCGCGCATAAAATCAAATATACCCTCATTAAATAAGTTATCTGATTCATCAATAATTAAAACCTCATCCTCAGATAAAGAATTAGCAGCAAGCCATAAATTATCATTATCATCAAGAAGATATGGCGTTTTACCGCATGATTCTGCAAGGCTTTTAGCAAAAGATGTTTTTCCTGTGCCTGATGCGCCATAAAGCAGTATTTTTGCATCATCTATATTTTTCATAACAGAAAGAGCAGTTTCTTTTACTATATTACTTAAAAAATAGCTTGATATTTCATATTCGCTGTATTCTTTTGTGCTTAAAAATTCTAAAAAACTTTTTGCCTCATCATCTGCTATAAACTGAAATACTGTATCATTTAATTCATCTAAATCTTTATCCCTTACTATTTCATAATATAAAAGGTTATCTTTTTTGCCAGAATATTTTGATAATTCTTTTCGTGAAATGTTAGTTAAATAATATAAATTATCCTTTGCATTACTAAAAGGAATATAATCATCAAATCGTAATACTTGATGATAATAGAGAGCTGTAACTATCTGTTGTTCTATTTCATCTAAATCATATATATAAGCAAGTTTTTTAACTTTTGGGTGAATAAGGCTGCCTTTATGTTTATGTTTTTGGCTCTGTACGGAACGAGTGTTGCTAATTAAATAGAAATA
Organism: Candidatus Mucispirillum faecigallinarum; assembly: GCA_019116905.1. Taxonomy (GTDB): domain Bacteria; phylum Chrysiogenota; class Deferribacteres; order Deferribacterales; family Mucispirillaceae; genus Mucispirillum; species Mucispirillum faecigallinarum. The sequence continues at coordinate 1,049 of DXAQ01000085.1, forward strand.
AAAAAACAGATGGTGTTTTGGATAAAGTAAGATTCCGTCTGTTTTTATATAATTAGTAAATTAAAGAAAATTTATTGAACATCTAATGAATTTAATTTAGCAACTAATTCCCCTTTAGATTCAAGTAATTGTTTTTCAAGTTTTTCATATTGTTTTATGTTATTTTGATAAAAATCATTTTGCTTTTCATACGGTATGTATTCTATATAATATTCCATTAAATCTGTCGTGTTTATGGTTAGTTTTGATGTTCCATCTGCGAGGTCAGCACGAATTTGTTCACGTATGCTTTCTAAATAATACTTGTAAAACTTTAAATTTATAGGATATTTCTCATTTTTTGCTTGAAGAATAATACATAAATTGCTTGCGATAAACTTTCCGTTTACATAATGAGTTCTTCCTAAACTTCCTGATGCACTAACCGCATAAACTAAGGCTTCGCAATCATGGTCATATTCAGAATGTTTTTTCCATTCACTTGATGCAGTTATAAAATCATATTCTCCTGTATCATCATTTTGTTCACTTGCCAAACTACCTTTTTTCAAAACAGTAAATAAATCACCCATCTTTACCATTTCATAATGACTATTCTTTTTTTCTCTAAATCCAGCACAATTCAATTCATCATCTTTGTAAATAAATCGTTTTTCTGAAAGATTTTTTATTTCCGATTTATTTCTGATACAATCCAAAATTAATTGTTCTTTATTATTCCAATCTTTATTTTTATCAACTCTACCTTTATGTTGAATAGATACAAATCCGTCATCTTCAAGATTATAGAATAAAACGGAATCTCGTTGATTGTGTTGAGTTTTAGTAAAACCAAATATCGATGTATTGACGGTTCTTTTTTGTTCTGTAAACAATTTTTCGGGCATACGAATTACAAAATCTAATCTTGCTTCTTTCAACAATTTTTCTGTTTCACCGTTTTGATTGTGAGTAAGAGTTGGTGTAGGCATAATTATTATAAGTTTTCCGTTAGGTTCAAGATATTTTATTGCGTGTCTTACAAAATCAATTGATTTATTGTCCTCATAAGGGGGATTGATTATTACTTTTCTCGGCTTTTTGCTTTTTATAAATGAATACAATTCTTCTGAATCACTATCAATGATATTTTCATGTTTATCATACAAAATACTGCTTCTGTAAATTAAATTTGTTCTTCCGTCACCATGAAGAAACATATTAGAACATGCTAATGCGAATAAAACAGAATCATTTTCAAAACCTATTAACTGCTCCTCTTTGATTTTTTCAATTTTCTCTTCATTGCCGTTTGCAAGTTTTATTAATGTTTCCATAGATTCCATTAGAAATCCACCAGAGCCAGTACAAGTATCTAAAACTACATCATCGCTATTCAAATCTGCAAGTTTTACCATTAATGATTTTATATGGTCTGGTGTAATAATAATATTCTTATTATCAACTTTTCCTGCCTTTGAAAGAAAAATTTTATATGCACGACCAAGAATGTCTTGTTTTTCCTCATTTTCAAAAGGAATGAAAATATTTTCTTCGATTGTTTTTATAAGTTTTTTATATTTTGAAAGAGAATAATCTATTGTTTTGATAAAACTAAACTTATCTTTCCAATTATATTCTTTACTTAAATTATTAACTTTACTCTTCAATTGTCGTGTTATTGCATTTACAATCGATTCATTTAAAATATGAGCCTCTAAGAGTTTTGAATTTAAACCTTTTGATTCTTCTTCTGATGGTTCTTGAATGTTTTTATATGAATTTCTAAAAGTTTTATCTTTTAATGCAATCATCAGACCTGAAAAAAATAAACTTCGTTCTGTATCACGAACAATATTTTCATTTTGAAATTCCTTATTTAAAGCGTGTAATGTTTTGTTTAGATGCTCTTCTGTTGTAGTTTCTGTAAACTTGGACTTCTTATAAATTTTTTTCAAATTTTCTATGGACATTAAAGATTTATCAACATTGAGAGCGTTTGCTTTTTCATCTCCATAGTATTTTTTAAAATATGAAACTTGTAAATCCTCTAATGTTTGACCAGATACGGCAATTCCAAGCATATCTTTATCAATTTGATTGTGTTCCATATAAAACAACACATCGCTTTCAGCATCTTTTTGTTTTGAAGCCTTTACTTCTACAATAATAACGAAATCTTCATTATCTAAAAAGAAATCGGGATAACCATCTTTTCCGCTTCCTTTTTTACTTTCAAAACCAAATTCTTTAGGAATGGCAGATTTTTCAATAAAAGTATCTGCTCCATAGTATGACCTAAATATATTTTCTGTAATTGTTTCACTTGCTTTCGTTTCCATATAATCTCCACAAAAATATATCATTTTACCCCAATAACGGAATAGCAATTCTCTTGCTAATTTCCTTGCTTAAAACTTTATTTTCAGTAGTAAAAACAAAGTTCTCAAAGATATTCTTCTTTTCAGTCCATGTTTCTTTACTATAATTCAAAATGTTGTTCCAAATCAAATAGTTGTTCAGATACTTGGTAGAAACACCGTTGAACTTTCTCATAAACTTTTTCAAGTTTGAATGATAAGAATTTATGTGCTGAATATGATAGATTCCTTTCTTTGCCTTTCCACTCTTCAACTGAATCAGTTCAAGGTTGTTCTTATCGGCAAACTGAATGTAAGAGTTCATTTCATCTGTACAGAGAATAGATTTTTCTTCAATTCTACCTGCATACAATTTGTTCAAATCTTCCGTTGAAACACGACCAAGATTTGTAATTTTTGCGATAGAGAGACCGTTACGATTTACCGCACAAGGAACGCATACTTTTTCATGCGACAGTCCTCTGATATGTGTCTGCTTGCCACGATGATGTGATTCTCTTGGCATTACAAACTTACTTTTCTTGTGGTTTCCCTTGTACGATATTGGAAAAAAAGTTTCATCACCTTCAATGATTCCACTCAACTTTACGGAATCAGCCATATTCTGTAAAGCGTCCAAAATTTTATGTCGCCATACAAAAGCGGTATCTTTGTTCATTCCACAGATTTCAGCAGACTTACGGATTGAGTATCCGTTCATCATACATTCAATATATTTCTTCCATACTGACAAATCTTTCTTTGTTGAAGCAAGGATTGTGTTTGTTGCGATTGTAAAAGTCTTGTGACAATCTATACACAAATATCTCTGTACTGTTCCTTTATGACCGTTTCTTTTAATGTGAGAATTATTACATCGTGGACAGAAAACACCATCAGAGAATCTTTTCTCCGTGAGAACTTCATTCTTGTTTTCATTTTTGGCTATGGTATTTGCAATTAAATCTGTGAGCCTTGCTCTGTCAGATTCAGACAAGGTTTTAGCCAAATCAAAAATATCCATCACTGTAGACATAGAATTCCTCCGTTCTTTATCTCTACGGTATATCACATATTAAAATAAAAAGCAACTTTTTTCCCGTACAGAGCCATGTTTTTTTAAAAACTGCTCTATAATATTTAAAGCATATTCAATATCTTCTTTTGATTCCAGCTTACCTGCCATTTTATTACTAAAATTTTTACGGCTGAGCATACGGACTAAAATATCAGGAGATTTTTTTTTCGTTTTTTTAACTGTCTCATTATTTAAGTATTCATTAATATTTGATAATATACTAACAGGCATACAGTTTAGCAAAAATGAATATTCATTTGCTGTTCCTATTTCATCTGCCCTTGTTTTTAAAAAATTATAAGCATAACTTCTAATAATACTTAAATCAAATTTTTTTAAATCAATATTAAACTGATGCTCTTTTGCCATATATTCTGCTCCTTTTATAATGTATTTCCTTATCTATTATTTATTATACATATAAAGGCGACAAAGCTTGACGCAAAAGCATCAGTTATTAAAATTATCTTATTGCATCTTTCATTTCTTTAACGTATCTGCCAATATATTTGGGTGCGTTTTCCTTATGTTCTTCGCATATTTTCACAATAGCACTGCCTACAATTACACCGTCTGCAATTTCTGCCATTTTTGCTGCCTGCTCAGGAGTTGAAATACCAAACCCAATAGCAGCAGGTATATCTGTATTAGCTTTAATATCTTTTATAATACTTTTTAAATCAGTAGTAATATTCTGCCTTACACCTGTTACACCAAGAGAAGATACGCAGTAAACAAACCCTTTTGCGTTTTTAGCAATACGCGCTATCCTTTCTTTTGAAGTTGGAGCAATAAGTGATATTAAATCCATATTATATTTACTGCATACACTTGAAAACTCATCACTTTCTTCATAAGGAACATCAGGAAGAATAAGACCGTCCATTTTTAAATTATGAGCATAAGTTATAAATTTTTCAGTACCGTAAGAAAAAACTATATTAGCATAAGTCATATAAACAAGAGGTATATCAATATTTTTTCTAATATTTTCAGTCATTTCAAATATTTTATCAGTTAAAGCTCCATTATCTAACGCTCTTTTACTTGATTTTTGTATTGTTAGCCCTTCTGCCACAGGGTCAGAAAATGGAATACCAAGCTCAATTAAATCTGCCCCGTTTTCTGCCATTTCATATACTATTTTTTCAGTAGTGCTTAAATCAGGGTCGCCGCATGTAATAAATGGTATAAACGCTTTTTTATCTTTAAAGGCTGATAATATATTACTCATAGATTTCTTCTCCTTTATATCTTGCTATTGCGGCACAGTCTTTATCGCCTCTGCCTGATAAGTTTATTACAATAATGCTTTCTTTATCCATTTCTTTTGCTTTTTTAATGCCGTAAGCTACAGCGTGGGCGCTTTCTATTGCTGGTATTACACCTTCCACCTGTGAAAGAAAATAAAAGGCATCAACTGCCTCATCATCTGTTACAGGCACATATTTTGCCCTGCCGCTGTCATATAAATAAGCATGTTCTGGTCCAATACCTGGATAATCAAGCCCTGCTGAAATAGAATAAACTGGTGCAATCTGCCCAAATTCGTTTTGGCAGAAATATGATTTCATACCATGAAATATGCCAAGCCTGCCTGTTGATATTGTTGCAGCAGTATCTGGCGTATCTATTCCCTTTCCTGCCCCTTCGCAGCCTATTAATTCCACATCTTTATCCTGAATAAAATTATAAAATGCCCCTATAGCATTTGAGCCGCCACCAACACATGCTATTACTGCATTTGGCAGCCTGTTTTCTGCTTTTAAGATTTGCTCTTTTATTTCCTTTGATATAACAGCCTGAAAATCACGCACAATAGTAGGAAATGGGTGCGGCCCCATAACTGAGCCTAATACATAGTGGGTATCATCAATTCTGCCAGACCATTCACGCATAGTTTCTGATACTGCATCTTTTAATGTAGCTGTGCCGCTTTTAACAGATTCCACTTCTGCCCCAAGCAGCTTCATTCTATAAACATTTAATGCCTGTCTGGCTGTATCTTCTGCCCCCATAAATATTTTACATTCCATACCCATTAAAGCTGCTGCTGTGGCTGTTGCTACACCATGCTGACCTGCACCTGTTTCTGCTATAAGTCTTGTTTTACCCATTTTTTTTGCAAGTAATGCCTGGCCAAGCACGTTGTTTATTTTATGAGAGCCTGTATGGTTTAAATCTTCCCTTTTTAAATATATTTTTGCACCACCCAGCTTTTCTGTCATATTTTTTGCAAAATAAAGTGGTGATGGCCTGTTTGCATAGTTATTTAATAAATCATTTAATTCATCATTAAATTCTTTATCATTTTTCAGCCTGTTATAAGCATTTTCTAAATCTATTACTGCATTCATAAGCGTTTCTGGTATATACATACCACCATGAACTCCAAAATGACCGTGTTTCATTTATATGCTCCTTCTAACTTTGTTTATAATTTCTTCCATTAATTTATAATTTTTTACACCATCTTTTTCTATACCGCTTGAAATATCTATGCAGTATGGTTTCATACTAAGTGCTTCATCTATATTTTTAATATTTATGCCACCTGCAAGAAAATAATCACGGTTAAAGCCTTTGCTTTTAGCAGCCTCTAATATTGAATAATCAAACTTTATGCCTGAGCCTGCCTTTTTACTGTCTATTAAAACATAATCTGCATGACTTTCTTCAAGTGATAAAATATCAGAAATATCTTTAATATTTAAAGCCTTGATAACAATCTTATTTGTATCTGATTTTAATTTATCAATAAATTCATCACTTATATTTCCATGAATTTGTATAATATCTATTATATTTTTAATGCAAATATTTATTATTTCATCATAAGTATTATTTAAAAATACGCCAACTGATTTAATATTTTTATCAAGCATACTTTTTAAATGGATACTTTTTTCAATAGATACTTTTCTTCTGCTTTCTGCAAATACAAAGCCTATGAAATCAGGTTTTAATTTATTTGCATATATTATATCATCATCTTGAAAAAGTCCGCAGAATTTAATTAAACTCATATTTCACCGCGCAGAGTTTTTAAAGCTTTTGATTTATCTTTTTCACGCATTAATGTTTCACCAATAAGCACAGCATCTACGTTATTTTCTTTTAATCTCTTAATATCATCATAAGTTTTAATACCGCTTTCTGAAACATATATTACATTTTCAGGTATTAATTTTGCAATTCTTATGCTGTTATTAATATCTACATTAAAAGTTTTTAAATCTCTGTTATTTACACCTATTATATCACATTCTGCTTTTAAAGCTTTTTCAAGTTCATATTCATCATGCACTTCTACAAGTGATGATATATTTAAACTTTTTGTAAGGCTTACATAATCTTTTAACTGATGCTCATCTAATATGGCAGCAATTAAAAGCAGTGCATCTGCCTCTAATATAACAGACTGGTATATCATATATTCATTAATAATAAAATCTTTTCGCAGCACAGGTATTTTAATATGTTCTTTTATTTCTTTTATATATTTATCGTTTCCTTTAAAAAAAAATGGCTCAGTAAGGCAGCTTACAGCATCAGCCCCAGCTTTTTCATAATCTGATGCAATATTTATATAATCAAAATCTTCTGCAATTATACCTTTTGAAGGAGATGCTTTTTTAACTTCGCATATAAAAGCCATATTATCTTTATTTAAGGCATTATAAAAAGCATAAGGATTTTTAACTTCATACTTTTCTGCATTATTTCTAACTGTTGTAAAATCCTGTTCCCTTTTATACTCATCTACTCTTTCTTTAACAGTATCTACTATTTTTTCTAAAATATTCATTTATTGCTCTCCTGAATAAACTTTTCAAGCTGTTTGTATGCACTGCCGTTTTTTATACATTCTTCTGCCATTTGAACGCCGTCATAAACGCTTTCAGCTTTTCCTGCAATATATAAAGCAGCACCAGCGTTTAAGCATACTGCATCTTTTTTTGCACCCTTATCTGCGCCATTTAAGATATTCCTTGTAATCTCTGCATTTTCAGAAGGATAGCCGCCTGCAAGCTCTTTTTTATCTGCCATTTTATATCCAAAATCTTCTGGTTTTATAGTATATGTTTTTAAGTCATCGCCCTCTATTTCGTATACTTTTGTTTCTGCGCTGATTGATATTTCATCAAGTTTATCTTCTCCATATACTACCATTCCTTTTTTAACACCAAGGTTTTGCATAACGCGGGCAAGAGGGTATAAAAGTTTTTCATCATATACACCCATAAGCTCCATATTTGCTCCTGCTGGGTTTGATAAAGGTCCAAGCACATTAAACACTGTTCTTATCCCTAACTCTTTTCTAATAGGAGCAACATATTTCATTGCTATATGGTAATTTTGAGCGAATAAAAAGCATATATTAATATCTGATAAAAGCTGCTGGCTTTTTTCTGGGCTTACATTTATATTTACACCAAGCGCTTCAAGCACATCTGCTGCTCCGCATTTAGATGATGCTGCGCGGTTGCCGTGTTTTGCAACAGGTACGCCGCAGGCAGAAATAACTATTGAGGCAGTTGTGGAAATATTAAAAGAGTTGGCGCCGTCTCCGCCTGTTCCCACAATTTCAAGCACATCCATATTATGTAAAAGTTTTATACAGTTTGCACGCATACCTGATGCAGAGCCTGTTATTTCATCAATTGTTTCACCTTTTAAAGAAAGTGCTGTTAAATATGATGACATCTGCACAGGGCTTGCGCTGCCACTCATAATTTCATTCATTACTGTTTCTGCTTCTTCGTATGATAAATCCTGCTTTTTAGCAAGTTTATGTATCGCTTCTTTAATCATTTTATACTCCTGAAAATATTTTCCATAATCTTTTTACCGTCAAGAGTCATTACAGATTCTGGGTGGAACTGGACACTAAACAGATTATATTTTTCATGCTCTACTGCCATTACTTCATCATCAGTAGTTTTTGCAGTAATAATAAGTGGCTTTTTAACTGTATCATATTTTGCAGCAAGTGAATGGTATCTTGCTACCTGTATATTTTCAGGAAGTCCTTTAAATATCCTGCTTTTATTATCTACTAAAATATTTGAGCTTTTGCCGTGCATTACTTTTTTAGCATAAGTTACTTCTGCCCCAAAAGCTGCGCATATTGCCTGATGACCAAGGCATACTCCAAATATGGCAGTTTTATCATGCAGATTTTTTATAACATCTATGCATACTCCTGCATCTTCCGGCTTTCCAGGTCCCGGGGATATAATAATTAATTCAGGGTGCAGCTTTTCTATATCTTTAACAGAAAGTTCATCATTTCTAATTACTTTTATATTATCATTAAAAGCACCAGCAAGCTGGTATAAGTTATATGAAAAACTGTCATAATTATCTATTAGTAAAATCATTTGATACCTCCTAATGCTTCCTGCATGGAAGTTACAACGGCTTTTGCTTTATTTATGCACTCCATATATTCGTTTTCTGCTATGCTGTCATAAACAATGCCAGCCCCAGACCTGATAGTTATTTCATTATTAAGTTTTGAAATAAGCCTGATAGCAATACACATATCCATATTGCCTGCAAAATCAATATATCCTATTGCCCCACCATATATACCACGTGGCGATTTTTCAAGTTCATTTATTATTTCACATGCTCTAATTTTTGGAGCACCTGATAATGTGCCAGCTGGCAAAATGGCAGATATTGCATCTACTGCATCATATTCATCTTTTATATTTCCTTTAACAGTGGAGGCTATATGCATAATATGGGAGTATTTTTCCACAACCATATATTTTTCAACAGAAACTGAGCCAAGTTTACTTATTTTTCCTATATCGTTTCTGCCTAAATCTACAAGCATATTATGTTCTGCTACTTCTTTTTCATCGTTAAGCAGTTCTTTTTCAAGCTTTATATCTTCTTCATACGTTTTTCCACGAGGTCTGCTGCCTGCAAGTGGATAAGTAAATAACTCTCCATTATGAAGTTTAACAAGTGTTTCTGGTGATGAGCCTGCTATTTCCATATAATCACTTGCAAAGTAAAACATATAAGGAGATGGGTTTTTAGTTCTTAATACTCTGTATAAATCAAATAAGCTTCCTTCAGCTTTAGCTTTTTGTGGGTTAGAAAGCACTACCTGAAAAATATCACCTTCATAAATATATTTCTTTGCTTTCTCCACCATATCCATAAATTCCTGTTTAGAAAAAGAGGAAGTAAGCGGCGATAAAAGTTTTAAAGGTTTAATATCTTTTTTTATACCGTTTCTTATAAGGTTTTCAATTTTATCAATACATTCTGCAGCCTGAACGTAGCTGTCTTTTATGTTTTCAGTATATACGCCTTTTATTATGTATATTTTCTGCTTAAAATTATCAAAAGCAATTACGCAGTCAAAAAGCATTAAATCTACATCTCTAAAATTTTCATCTGTATCAAACTGTAATTTTTTTTCGCTGTATCTAATAAATTCATAGGCAAAATAACCAACAAGCCCGCCAGTAAATGGGGGCAGCCCTGCTATATTCATACTTTTATACTCACTCAGTACTTTACGCACTGCCTGCTCTGGAGAATCATATTGAGTAGTGTGGTTATCCTGCCTTATAAAAGTTCCTTTTTTGCAGGAAGTAATTTCTAGTATTGGGTCAAACCCTAAAAAAGTATATCTTCCCCAGTTATGTTTATCTTCAATACTTTCTAAAAGGAAAGCATGGCTGCTGTTTGATTTTAAAATTCTCATCACTTCAATAGGAGTGATGAAATCTGCATAAATTTCCTTAGCAACAGGTATCCTATTATATGCAGATATGTTATCAAATGATAAGATTCCTTCTAAATTTGGATACATATTTTCCACCTTTATGCGTAATAATAACGCAAAAATAAAATAATAATATTAAGCTGTGTGATTATAAAAAAATATTGTTAGGCGTTAAAACGCCACCAAAGAACGCGCCAAGACTGGCTAAAAAAATAAGAAACAAAAAGTGGTTTGAGATATAAACTAAACTTTTTCATACTGTAAAATATAATATGTAATTTTATTTGTCAATATATTTTTTTAGATTTATACTTATGTATTTTAATAGTAATTTAAATAAAAAAAGAGTATCTAATATAGTAAGCAATTTATTTATGCTTTATTAGATACTCTTTTATAATGTAAGTAATATTTTTTTACTTATTTGCCTTGATAAGCTTTATCTTCTTTATTGATTTCTTTTGCGTCCCCTGCATAGAGGTTATCTATATTAGGGTTAGTTAATGGGTAGAAATACACTTCGTCATCTTCATAGTATGATTCCATACCTAATGTAGCAAAATCAGTATATTTTGTAACGTCCCATTTTTCAATAAATGTTTTTAAATTTTCTGTTTCTAATTCCGGCGCAGTTTTGTTATCTGACATAACAAATTTATCACCATTCCAGAAAATGTAATCAGTATTTTGTTTATCATAAGTATTAGGGTCATCTTCCCCAACTATTATTCTTGCATAGGAAGCATTAGCAGCATCGGCAGGATAATATGCAGAGTATGAACTCCATTCCTGCCATGAGCCGTCATATACAGCGGCGTTGTGATAGCCTAAAATTTCTCTGAATACAAACCAGTGTGGAGCAGTTGTTCTGCCTGTAAAACAGTGGAAAAGTATTCTTTTATCAGGGTTTTTATCAAGGTTTTCTAAAAATGATGCATTTTTAGTAGTTTTACCGTTATTTTCAGTAAAACCTTTTACCATTTCCCTAATCTGCTCAGGAGTTTTAAAAGTACCTTTTCCACCAGTTATTGTAAATTTGCCGTCTTCAGATAATTTTGCATCAAGATACAATGCCCAGCTGGAAGAATAGCCGCCGCTTTTAACAGGCACGTATGCAAGCTGAGTAGCGCCTTTTATTCTGCCGTCAATAGCGTTGCTGTCATAAATAGTATATGTTACAACCTGACCATTAGATTTAACTGGTTTTTTAGCATCAATAGTAGATATAACTGCCACTTCGCCTGATGCATCAGATTTCATTTTTCCTGCTTTTGCATATTCTATTATTTCGCCAAACGGAGCACGAACTGAATCTATATAGTTGCCTGGCAAATCTCTTACAGAAAAAGTAGACGGAGTAATTTTTGAAACATCAGCAGGAGCTGCTTTATAAGAATCAATATTTGCAATATTATTTTCTTTTGCAAACTCCCCAAAGAAGTAATAGTTGGCACCATTTAACACTTTTAATGCTTTATTAGAAAAGCCCCAGTATTTTAATGCCCAGAATGTTCTATATATCATCTGGTTAGTTAAGTCATGGCTTGTAAGCACAATAACAGTATTATTATCAACGCCGTATTTAGATAAAAATTTATCAACTTTTGCGCCGCCTGCAACCATAGCACCATTAGGAGCAACCCCATCGCTTCTTTTTTCCATTAAATATTCTTCCTGACTAAATGGGTATGCACCTTTAATAGTTTTTTCTGGTAATGAGCCGTCCTGTTTTGTAACGTGTAAAAGCAGAACTTTTTTGCCGTCATCTGTTTTTAAGCCGTTATCAATATACTTTTTAAGCTCCATTGGCTCAATGATTGCAGAACCTGCTTTGCTGTCTAACTCATAATAGCTGTCTACAGTCTGCTTTTTGCATGCTGCTAAAACTGTTATTAAAAATAAAGTAATAAGCAGCAGTTTTAACAGCATAAATGATTTAGTATACATTTTGGATACCATATCTCCTCCCTGTAAAATAATAAATAAATACTAGCATATATACATTAAAATAATCACCCTCAGATAGTAATGTAACACCTTTTGTAAAAATTGCAAGGATTATTTTTACAATATTTTATAACAGTATTATATTAATATAATTTCTGTATTTTTACTAGGAATTTCATTAAAATATTCAAATATTAATACTACCTTTTTACTATGAGAATAATATGTAATAAAATCGTATTGTTATACAATAATATATAAAACAGAATAAAAATAAAACACTATATATTTTTTTGCTTGCAAAAAAAAATTTTATGGTATAAAGATTAATTAAGTGCATATCACAATCATCCATATTGCAAAATTGAGGAGGGAAAGATGAAGCTAACTCGAAGAAATTTCATAAAAACTTCAGTAGCTGGTCTTGCAGGAACAACTATTATATCAGGAGTTCCTTTAAAAGCTGAAGCAAGGGAGATTACATCGGCAGATTATGGTGTGGAAAACAATGTTTTTCTTACATGCCGTATGTGCGCTCAAAACTGTCCTATGGTTGCCTATGTTAGAGACGGCAGATTAGTCAGGATTGAGGCAAACCCTAATACACCATATCCATCAATATGCGGCAGAGGTCGTGCAGCGGCTGCTGCTCTTTATGACCCACAAAGGATTAAAACTCCGCTTATTAGAACAGGAAAAAGAGGCAGTGGCGAATTTCGCAGTGCATCATGGAATGAGGCATTAGATTTAATAGGTAACAAAATGCTGCAGTTAAGAGATGAAGGCGAACCACATTCTGTTGCTTATTTTCCTAGATTTAATACAGCATCTTTACTTGATGATACTATATTTAACCTTTACGGTACAGATAACGTATTTAGCTATGGCGATACATGTTTTGGTTCAACAAACCAGTTAGGGCTTGGCTCTGTATTTGGTGGAGGTGAAGAACCAAGGCAGGGTAATTCGTCAGTTATGGGCGATTATGAAAATGCAAAACTTGCAGTATTAATCGGCAGAAACCCTGTTGGAGGTCTTGTAGCTTTCCCATGGGGCGGTATGTTTGGCAGAGGCAGAAAAAACGGTATGAAAACAGTGCTTGTTGACCCTAAAAAATCATTAGGTGTTGGGGAAACTGATACTGAATGGCTGCCTGTTATTCCTGGCGGCGATATACCATTTTTAATTGGTCTTGCTGGTGAAATATTTAAAAATAATTATTATGATGAAGCATTTTTAAGAGAATATACAAATGCTGATATCCTTATAAACACAGAAACACTTCTTCCTGTTTATTTAGACAGCGAATCAGATGAGCCAGACTATATGGTATATGATGAAGTTTCAAAAACTGCCATTATGAAATCAGAGGCTGAACGCCCTGCAATATTTGCAGACTGCGAAGTTGACGGCGTTAAGGCAAAAACAGCGTTACAGCTTTTAAAAGAGTCATGTGAAAAATTCACATTAGACCAGGCAGCAGAAAAAAGTGGTATATCAAAAGAGCAGATTATTAAGCTTGCAAAAGATTTAAATGATGTTAAACCTGCATGTTTCCTTGAAAGAGGATACCGTTCTACAAGATATTTCAACTCACTTCATGAGAAATATCTTATTTCATCTATTAACGGTCTTTTAGGAGTATACGGCAGAAAAGGTGGTTTAATATATGGCAGATATGCTTATTTAGATACTCCATTTTCATATAATGATTCAAATGAAATATCAGTAAATATGTGGTTTAAAGAAAACGTAAAAGGTTTTGAACTTGCAGACCCATACAATTTAAGAAGAACATTTCCATTAGCTGTTGAAATGGGAGAGCCATATCCACTTCGTATGGTATTTTTAAATGGTCAAAACCCAGTTGGAGGCAGTGTTGGCGGCCATAAAATAGCAGAAGCTTTTGAAAAAATGGAAATGGTGGCAGCTATTTCGCCATTTTGGAATGAGTCTCTTTTATATGCTGATGTTATTTTACCAGATACTACATTTTTAGAAAGGTCTGAACCACTTTTTGGAGCATATAAAGCAACATTCCCTGTGCTTACAGTTCACAATCAGGTTGTTGAGCCTATGTTTGATACAAGAAATGGTTACTGGATAATGCTTGCTCTTGCAAAAAGAATATTTACTGATGATGAATACTATGATAACTTCCACGACTTTGAACTTGGTGGCGTAAATTATATAGTAGATTATCAGATAGAGAATTTAGCATTAGATGATGAAGATGCTGCTACATTTTCAAGAAGAAAATTAATAGAAGACGGCGTATGGTGTGGCGTTCCTGCCCCTGTTAAACCTATGAATAAACCTACTCCGTCAGGCAAGCTTGAAGTATATTCATTATTTATGGCAAACTGGCATAACAGGCTTTTAGAAGAAGACAGGAAAGATGAAGCAAGATATTACAGTCCGCTTTATGATTATCCGCCTACATATTATCAAACTAAAAAAGAAAAGCTTGATAATGATGAATTTATACCAATAACAGGTTTTTCACCACTTAGCTCTTTTACAGGTGCTCAAACTAGAAATAATATACTGCTTAAAAACGTTGGTGAAAAATTAAATTATTCAGCAGTATTTATAAACACAAAACGTGGCAAAGATTTAGGGCTTTCAAGCGGCGATATTATTGAAATATTTAATATTGAAGAACCAAGCCTTATTATTAAATCAGAAGTTCAGTTAACAGAAACTGTTGAACCGCATGCACTCTTTTCATTTTACGGTGTAGGCACAGGTTTATACACAAAACTTTCTGAAAAATTAAGTGTTGCCTGCCCAATAGGTTTTAACCCTAACCATATAGGTAATTTAACATTTATGCCTGTTGAAGCATCTGCACCATCACAAGACTTTATAGTTAAAATAAGGAGGGCAAAATGAGTTATCAAAAAATGGCTGTATGCTATGACACTCAATCATGTATAAAATGCTTTGCCTGTGTAATAAGCTGTTCTACAGAAAATAGAATGAGATTGCAGAGAGATTATAATTATACTGTTGATAAATCTATGGTAGAACCACATCACCATTTAAATTATTTAAGGGTGGAATGTACAGAAAAAGGAACATTTCCTAATGTTTCTCAGATTGCAGCATTTAAGCACTGCCAGCACTGCGAGCATCCAAAATGTATGGATATATGCCCTACTCTTGCTATCAGCAAAAAGGATACTGGTGCAGTAGTTATTGACCAGGAAAAATGTGTTGGCTGCCAGTCCTGCAAAGATGCATGTCCTTATGATGTTCCAATGTTTTCTGTTGAAACTGGCAAAACATATAAATGCACAATGTGCCATGACAGATTAACTGCAGGTATGCCTACTGCATGTTCTGCTGCCTGCCCTTCTGTTGCAATATTTTCTGGCACTCATGATGAAGTTGTTGCTGAAGCCAGGAAAAGAGCAGAAAATTACAGCAAAATATTTAACAAAGAATATTTTGTTTATGGTGCAGATAAGGTAAATGACACTGTTGGCACATTATCATATATGACAATCGCCCCAAAAGAAAACAGAGATGACTATCTTCTTCCAGCAGACCCTTCAAACGGTGTTGCAGGCAGTAGAGAAGTGGCAAAAGTTGTAGGTGCAGCAGCAATGGCTGCCACAGCTGCAGCAGTTGCAGGCCATGCAGTATATACTGCATTAAAATATAACGATAATCACCACAAGGAGAATGACAATGAGTAACTCAAATGATAAAATTACATTATTCTCAAATATGCAGATGTGGTATCATAAACATATTATACATTTTATGATGATATTTATAATTACAGGGCTTCCGTTAATTTCCCATTCATTTTCATGGATAGCCTATATTATAGGAGTGCCTATATCTGTATTTTATTCTCCAGGCGAGCAGCTTTACGTTGGTATTCAGGTATGCAGGGTAATTCACAGGATTACTGCTGTATTATGGATAGTTACAAGTATACCATTTATATTTACAATGCTTTTTCAAAAATGGGAGCTTGCTTTTAGGAAGAAAAAAGATGAAAGCTGGGGCACTTATGTAAAAGAAGAACTGCAGGATATGAAAACTATGTATATAGATTTCAGCTATCCAAAAAGAGCAGGCAAATATAATCTTGGTCAAATAGCTGCAGGTCTTGCCGTTGTAGTCTTTGGGTTTGTGATGATTATTACAGGCTTAATATTATGGTTCAGGGTAGATTTTGATTCTACAACTGTAAGTGTTATGAGATTATTTCACGGAATAGGGTTTATGATATTTATCATATTCCTGATAATCCATATATATTTAGCAGTTCACCCTGTAAACAAAGCAGGCTATAACGCTATGTTTAGAGACGGCAAAGACGATTTAGAACATGCTAAGAAAAAACACCCAGGAATGTTTGTAAAATAATGCATTTTCTTTTATCAAAAATAAAAAGGCGCAGTCTTTTAAAGCTTTTATGGATTGTGCCTTTTGTGCCAATTTATAAATATTTGACACCAAAAGTGAAAAAAGATAATTATATATCAGTCCCCTTATCTTCTTTGCCTTATAAGGGGGCTTATCTTATAAAGGATAAGCATACTGGTATTATTAAAGATGATAATGGGATAAAAGTATTTAGTATTTCCTGCACTCACTTAGGCTGCGTGCTGAATGTGGAAAATGATAAATTTATCTGCCCATGCCATGGCAGTATATTTGATTTATCAGGCAATGTTTTAAAAGGACCTGCATTAAAACCTTTAAAACAGCTTGAATATAAGATTGAAAAAGAAAATATTATAGTTTATATATAGATATGTTTAAAGAATTTATAAAGCATTTGTTTCCCCGTGTAACATTAAAGAAAAATCTGCGTTTTACATATACATTATGTCTTGGCGGTTTATCATTTACTGCCTTTTTAATGCTTGTAATTTCAGGTATTCTGCTTGCCATATACTACACTCCTGAGCCAGCTCAGGCTTACAATTCTATTATATTTATTGAAGAAAACGTATCAGGAGGCAGATATATAAGAAACCTGCACAGGTTTTCAAGTAACGTTTTTTTAGTGCTTATATTTTTGCATATATTAAGGGTAATATTAACAGGAGCTTTTTTAAGCAGGCGTTATAACTGGGTTATAGGTCTTTTGCTTTTATTTTTAAGTATTTTTACAGGCTATACAGGTTATCTTCTGCCAATGGACCAGCTTTCATACTGGGCAACACAAACTGGGGCGGAGTTAATAAAGATACTGCCCTTTGGTGATTATATATATAATATTATAATACCTGATGCTATTGGCGGAAGGCTTACTTTAATCAGGTTTTATGCGCTGCATATTATTATACTGCCTTTACTGATTACTGGCCTTTCATTTATCCATTTTTTCAGAGTAAGGCGTGATAAAGGAGTATTACCATACCTATGATAGATGAAAAAAATAAAAAAGATTTATATATAAAATCAAACCCATATTTTTTTAAGATTATAGGTATATCTGCTTTTATACTTATTATTTTTATATTAACTGCATCTATATTTTTTGATGCTCCATTAGAAGAAAAAGCAGAGCCTTATAACGCCCCTAACCCTTCAAAATCTGCCTGGTTTTTACTTTGGACTCAGGAGCTTGCCTCTTACGGCAGTTATTATGTTTATATTATAATTTTTCTTTTTATCTTTTATATGCTTTTGCCATTTTTTATAAAAAAGTTACCAGTGCAGGCAAAATGGTTTAATACCGCTTATAAGTGGATAAATATATTATCTATTATTATTTTTCTTGCAATACTAACACTTACTATTATTGCTTATTTTTTTAGGAAAGAATATTGGCTTTTAGGGTTTTAATAATACTTTTACTAACTTACAGTTTTTCATTTGCTAATGATAATAAATGTATATCATGCCATGAAAATGTGTGCAGTGATAAGCCATACACATGCACCACATGCCACAGAGGCGAAAGCACAACTATGCGTAAAGATATAGCACACTATAAGCTGATTAGTGGCAAATATGCATCATTTACAGATAAATCAAGCCCAAAAACACAAAAAGGAATAGAGCTTATAAAAGATGCTGCCTGCACAAGATGCCATAATATAGGCACAAGCGGTGCAACACTTGCTTCTGATTTAAACTCTGCTGTAAAAAGGCTCACTACTGATGAATTAATAAAGGCAATAAAAGAGCCTGTAATAAATATGCCAAATTTCCAGTTTAGTAATCAAGATATAGAAAACCTGATTACTGGTTTATATTATTATACAATCCCACAGAACAGCAAGTCTATTACTCAGGTAGTCCATTTTCAAGGAGATACAGGGGGAAACGATATATTTCAAAAAAAATGCGGCACATGTCATAAAGCTTTAACAAGTGCAGGCGCTTTGGGAAACTCTGATGATGCTCCTAATTTAAGCAATCTTACTAATTCATATCCTGATTACCTAAATGGCAGCAGCTGGAATAAAGATTTACTAAATAAATGGCTTACTAACCCACGAAATCTTAAAAAATATGCAGTAATGCCAATAATAGAATTAACTGATGAAGAAAAATCTGCCATTATTAATTTATTAATAAAATAAACTTTATATATATTTAAAATAATCTTATTGCAATTTCCCTGCTTATATTTATAATATATATATTAATATAAGGAAATAATATGTTACAGGCGAAAAATCTTACTATTGAATTAAAATCAGATAAAGATGAATTTTATATACTGCGTAATTTCTCAATAGAATTAAATAAAGGGGAAATTTTAGGGCTTGCAGGTGAATCTGGCTCAGGAAAAAGCGTGTTTGCAAAAAGTATACTTGGGCTTAACAGACCGCCTATATATAAGACTGGTGGCGATATTTTTGTGGAAAATATATGCCTTATGAAAGATAATGACTATAAAGCAGTTAGAGGCAAAAAGGTTTCTATGATTTTTCAAAACCCACAAAGCTCTCTTAACCCTGTTATGACAATTGGCCAGCAGTTAATAGAAACTATTATGCTGCATGATAAATCATTAAATAAAAAGGCGGGCAAAGAAAAAGCCGTAAAACTTTTGCAGGATGTAGAAATTGATTTAGCAGAAAGCAGGCTTGAAAGTTTCCCTCACCAGCTTTCAGGTGGTATGAATCAGCGTGTTATGATAGCGATTGCTTTAGCCAGCAACCCAGATATTTTAATTGCTGATGAGCCAACAACGGCTCTTGATGTTACTATACAATCGCAGATTATTAATTTAATTAAAAAGCTGAATACTGAAAAACATTTATCTATTATTTTTATATCTCATGATTTAGCGTTGCTTGCATCAATTTGTGATAGAGTAGCTGTTCTTTATTCTGGAGAGCTTATGGAGATAGTAAACGCTGATGATTTATTATTAAATAAAGAAAAACACCCATATACTCATGCATTAAAAGCATGTATCCCACAAATAGGAAAAAAAGATGAGCTTACTACTATTAAAGGGTTTATTGAAAAAAATAACTTTTTATATAATGAAAAATGTATTTTTGCCGATAGATGTAATAACAGTATAGATGTGTGCTTTAATAAAAAACCTGTATTTAAGAATGGCAGCAGCTGCCATAACCCGTTATAATTAATTAGTGGTGAAAGTATGAATAAATTTAAAAAATTATTAATTGAAGCAGCTATGAACGAATTTGGAAAAATATATATACACGCCCTGCCCCACCCTAAGCTTATCGTTGGAGAAAGAGGACTTATTAACAGCGAAAAAAATAACGGTATTGTTTTAGCAATCGGCTCATCATCCTGCGCAGATTTTCAAATGGAAGATGAATATATCTTTGCAAAACTCAGGTTTAATGGAGTGTGGGAAAATGTGTTTATTCCTTATGAAGCAGTAGATGCTGTCCTTAATGATTTACATAAACCACTTAGTATTTTTAATTTCCCATATTATGAAGAAGATAATATAGATGTGCTTAGAATTAATAAATACCCTGCTATGAATGGTCAAAAACAGGAGAAAAAACAAGCCGTTATTGTTAAACCTGATTTTACTAGAAGATAAAATATAAATCAGGTTTTATATAAACGCCTGATTTATATAATCTGCTCCGTTATCTTTTGTTTCCCCTATTTCATAAGCCAGGTTATAAAATAACTTTAAACCTTTTCTATGCTCATCTGTTATTTCATACTTGATTGTATCCCAGTAATCAGCAAGCTGGTCTAATGTGTAACCTCTTTCTAAATATTTTGGCGAAAGTAGTGATATATCCTTTGGAAAAAGTGAGGCATATTTTGTTATATTATCTTTTAATGTGTTAAAATAACTATCATTTAAAGCTGATTTATTAATTGTCCACAGTGCAAATACAAAAGGAAGTTTTGTAAAATTATACCACTGGCTGCCTAAATCTATTATATATTTACTATCTGAATTATAATAAGCAAATAGTGCCTTATCTCCTATTAAAAGCTTTGCATCCGCCTCTGATTCATCATCTATATATATTGGCTTAATATTATAAAACTTCTCTAATACTATCCTGCATAGAACTGTTGATGTGTTTGATTCCTTTGTAAAATATATTTTTTTGCCGTCTAAATCTTCGGCTTTATAGTTACTGTATATATTTACACTTTTAACTGCCCCAATAGATGATACACATACATTTTTATGCACAACATACTGGTTATGGTTTCTTGCAAACTCTATACTTGATACTGGCGAAATATCTACCTCGCCACTGCGCATTAATTTATTTAAATCAGCAGGAAAACCTTTTATAAACTCTAAATTTTTATCCTGTAATAAATAATAAAATATCGGATATACATTAGCGTAATCCATAAACCCTATTTTTAACATTCTACACCTAATTTACTCTTTTTAAAATAATTCTATACCTTTAAAATAAAGAAAACAATAAAAAGATTAAATTATATGAAATATTTATAAATAATATATTTATTTGTTATAATTTGTAAAATCTAAAAACGATTGC
>DXAQ01000086.1 GCA_019116905.1 Candidatus Mucispirillum faecigallinarum
TTCTTATTTTAAAATTATTAGCGTAGAAATCTACTAATTAATATACATTAGAAATAAGTCTGTATTATCATAAAAATAATTTATACATCAGCTGTATCATCTGTTTTTCGTGCCTTCATCAGCTGGCATAAGGTAGTAAAAAGAATGTTATAATTAATAGGTTTTACAATATGAGCATTCATACCTGCTTCTTCTGTTTTTGCAACATCTTCTGCAAAAGCATTTGCAGTTAATGCAATAATAGGAAGTGATGAAATATCTTTTCTTTGCATATTTCTTATTTCTTTTGCTGCCTGACATCCATCCATTTCTGGAAGTATCATATCCATAAGCACTGCATCTATTTCATATTCTTTAGATTTTTTTACTATTTCAACTGCATCTATACCATTCCATGCCTGTAATACATTTATATTCTTAATTTTTAAAAGTTCATTTAATATTTCCATATTAACTTTATTATCTTCTACAATTAATATATTTTTACCTGCAAAAAAATCTTCATCACATTCATTATTATTCATTTGACCATATACACTTTTATTATTATCACTAGATTTATCAAAAGGAAGAATAACAGTAATTGTTGTCCCCTGCCCTAAACTGCTTTCCACATTAATACTGCCGTCCATTTCATCTACCCTTTTTAAAACTATTGCCATACCAAGACCTGTACCCTGCACTTTTTTATCTGTAAACATGTGCTCTCTTGCAAATGGTTTAAAAAGTTTTTCTAAAAATGATTTAGACATTCCAATACCTGTATCTTTAATAACAAACTTATATAATATTTCAGGTTTTTCCTGTATCTGCATAATTTTTAAAGATATACTGTCATTTTCATTAGTATACTTAAAAGCATTGGAAAGCAAATTGTTTAAAATATGGCATAACTTATGGAAATCACCTTTTACATAAATATCTTTTATATGAAAATCTAAATCAAAATTTTTATTCTCTGTTTTTGCCTGAATCTTAAAAATTTCAACTAAATTTTCAATATCATCTTTTATATTAAATGATAAAACTTCATCATCTTTTATACCCTTACTATCTTTTGATTCAATTAAAATATCATCAACTAACTCTTTTAACAATGATGATGTTACTTGTATTTTATTAGCATATTCTAAAATTTTATCTTTATTATCAATATTATATCGTAAAAGCTCAATAAGCCCCATAATATTATTAATAGGAGTTCGCATATCATGGCTTATATTTGAGTAAAACATTTTATCTGTTTGTATATTATTCTGCATATTATACATATTATCTTCTAAAAGCTGCATACTTTGCAGCTGTTTTATTCTTTCTGCATTAACATTTCTAAAACACATAACAGCATCATGTTCTATATTATATGTATCGAAAAGCACAGTTACATTCATCCAGCAGCTTTCCCCATTTACTTCCCATTTAAAATCGCCACCAAATTCATTAACAAGCTGTCTTGAAAGTTTTATCATATTTTCAATAGAAAATTGTTGATTAAATTCATTTTTTGTATCTTTATCCATAACAGAACTTATTGACTTTAATAAATAAGAATAATCTCCTTTTGATTGTATCTGTATATAAGCAAATTCTGATTTTTTTATATTAATATACTTTCTTGTTTTTAAATTTATTCTATATATTGCAGCGTAAGAATTACTTAATACTTTTATTGACTGATTTTGGTACTTTACTACTTTATTTAAATTATACATTCTTAAAAAAATAATAATAAAAATAATAAATGCAAAAATTACAAACTCAGTATAATTGGAAAAAAATGTAAAAATATCATTTTTTATAATATTTAATGACTGTTTATATAAGGTAAGCTGAGGAATAGTTAATATAACAATCATATCATTTTGTGTAAAAGAATAAAAAACACTTCTTTTTTTACCTTCTAAATCAATAATATAATGAAAAGAAGAATTATATTCATTATTCCCAGAATAAATATTATTAACCGCTTTAGTAACAGCTTTTTGGAAGTTAGATAATGGTTGATTTATACTTGACTTTAAAAAAATAATTTCACCATTATTATCTGTTAAAAAATATGAAGTATTTAGAGGCAGCTCATTATTTAAAAGCCACATAGAACCTATTTGTTTAGGGAAAACATCAAGAGCTAAAACATCTTTGCCATTATCTAAAACAGTAGCAAGAGTAAAAACTTTCTCACCATTTACAATATCTGTATAAACATCAGTATGAACAACTTCTCCTTTTTGTTTAACAGCACTGGTATACCATTTCATTTTGCTTACAGGCATAGTAACAGAGCCTAATCTACCTTGTCCAGATACCAGCTTACCATTTATAATACCAAAAACATCAAGCCCTTTTGTGCCTAGTGTTTTTTCAATATATTTAATATAATTATTCATCCATAATTCTATATCTTTTTCTGAATGATTTTTTGTCATAAAATATGAAAGACTTGCTGCACCACTTTTTAAAACAAGTGCATGCTGGTCAATAATATTTTCTATAGAATTGTTATAAATTTGAGCATAATTCATGCCTAACTGTTCAGCATTATATAATACTTTATATATAAATATAAAAAGAGATAGTAATACTACTAAAATAATTGATACATAAGCTGATGACTTTATCATCACAGTAGATTTTAAATTATTTGATGTTTTCATATAATACCATTTAATATTAAATAATATTAATTGTATAATGAATTCTATATAATATGCAACTATTTTATATAAAAATATTCTCTTTCCTTATATTTTAGGAAAGAGAATATTTATAAATTACTTAAAATATACTAAATACTCAAAAATATACTTCTATTTAATAAACAGCATTTCTCTGTATTTTGGCAGAGGCCATAAAGTATCTGATACAATTTTTTCTAATCTATCAACTACTTCTCTTAATTCTGCCATAGCGCTTAAGATTTCTTCATGGAGGCCTGTTACAGCTTTTTCCATTTTTTCTGTTTTCTCTGTTAAATCTTCAAGACCTTTGCCTAAAAGTTCAACATTTCTTTTTAAAGCATCAACGCCAACAGTAATACCAGCATCTGTTGCAGATTTTACTGCTGAAAGTTCAGTTTTAAATTCTTCAATAACTGCAGGAAGAATATTGTTACGAACAATATTTAAAGCAATTTCACCTTCAATGCGTATTTTACGGTGATATTCTTCTAAAAATACTTCAAAACGTGATTCAAGTTCTTTTTTAGAATAAACACCATATTTGCTGAATAAATTAATATTTTTATCATTTACTAAGCATCTTAACGCTTCCATTGTAGATGATGCATTAGGAAGTCCTCTGCGTGCAGCTTCCTCTTTCCATTCCTGAGTATAGCCATCACCGTTAAAAATAACTCTTTTATGGTCTTTAATAATACCTTTTAATACTTTTTGAAGTTCGTTGTTAAAAGCTTCTTCATTTCCTACATGTTTTTCAAGCTGTTCTGCAATAAAATCAAAAGAGTCTGCAACAATAGTATTTAATACTGTCATAGGACCAGAGCATGACTGGCTTGAGCCTGGCGCTCTAAATTCAAATTTATTACCAGTAAAAGCAAATGGGCTTGTTCTGTTTCTATCAGTTGCATCTTTTGGCAGGTTAGGCAGAGTATCTACACCAATCTGCATAACGCCTGCTTTATGTTTAGAGCTTGTTTCGCCTTTTTCAATATTTTCTATTACTTCATTAAGCTGGTCGCCAAGGTAAACAGAAATAATTGCTGGAGGTGCTTCATTTGCACCAAGTCTGTGGTCATTACCAGCATGGGCAACTGATGCTCTAAGCATATCTGCATGAGTATCAACAGCTCTTATAATACCAGATAATACTGTTAAAAATACAGCATTTTGCTGTGGATTATTACCAGGGTTTAATAGGTTTGTAGAGCCATAATTAATTGACCAGTTATTATGTTTACCGCTGCCATTTACTCCTGCAAATGGTTTTTCATGTAAAAGACATACAAAACCATGTCTGTCTGCTACAAGACGAAGTGTATCCATAATAAGCATATTATGGTCAACAGCTAAATTTAAATCTTCAAACATTGGAGCAAGTTCAAATTGACCAGGCGCAACTTCATTGTGGCGAGTTTTTGCAGGCACTCCTAATCTCCATAATTCATCTTCCACTTCGTTCATAAAGTTAAGAACGCGCTGCTGGATAGAACCAAAATAATGGTCTTCTAACTGCTGATGTTTTGGAGGAGTTGCCCCAAAAAGTGTTCTGCCAGTTTGTAAAAGGTCTGGTCTGTGCAGGTAAAACTTTTTATCTATTAAAAAATATTCCTGTTCTGCCCCAAGAGTAACTGTAACTTTTTCTTCTTCTAAACCAAAGCATTTCATAAGCCTTTGAGTAGAAGATGATAGGCACTGAATAGAGCGTAAAAGCGGAGTTTTTTTATCAAGCGCTTCACCAGTATATGAGCAGAAAGCAGTAGGAATACATAAAGTTGCACCATTAGCATGGCGTTTTATAAATGCAGGGCTTGTTGGGTCCCATGCAGTATAACCTCTTGCTTCGAAAGTTCTGCGTAAACCACCTGATGGAAATGATGACGCATCAGGTTCACCAACTATTAAATTTTTAGCAGAAAATGCAAATATTGCATTATCCCCTTCTATTTCTAAAAATGAGTCATGTTTTTCAGCAGTTGAGCCTGTTAATGGCTGAAACCAGTGTGTAAAGTGAGTAGCTCCCCTTTCTATTGCCCACTGTTTCATACCGTGAGCAACATCTGCAGCAATTTCTGGGTCAAGCTGTGCTCTGTTATTAATTGTATTTAATAACTTCTCTGCGGATTTTTTTGGTAAATACTCCCTGATAGCTTTAGCGTTAAAAACATCTTCACCATAATGTTCTAATGTAGCTTTTTCTACTTTTGCATTTCCTAATGCTCTATTTTCAGCAATAGAATTAATTGTCAAGTATCGTTTTGAAAAACTCATACTGCCTCCTTAAATTTTTTTTCAAATTACCTTAATGCAATATAAATGCCAAAATTATTTTTAGTATAATAAAACAATAAATTTCCTTTATTTTCAATATAAAAATAATGTTTTATCCAAAAACATACTTGTGAAAACATTATTACAATATTGTAATAAAAAAATAAATGCTTTACAATTTTTACTAAAAAATGTTATAAAAAAGCTTGTTTTTGCATAAAAAAATTATGGCATAGTTTTTGATTATAATAAATGCGAAGGAATAAATATAGGAGTGATTAAATGTATCCTGAAAACATTGGGCTTTATGACAGCCAGTATGAAAAAGATGCCTGTGGTGTCGGGCTAATTGCAGATTTAAAAAATATACCAACACACCAAACTGTAGAAAATGGTATAACAATTTTAAAAAATTTAATGCACAGAGGTGCAACAGGTGGCGACCCTGAAACTGGTGATGGTGCAGGGATTTTAGTTTCTATACCTGATGAATTTTTCAGAAAAGTAGTTAAAGAAAAACTGCCTGAATATGGAAAATACGGTGTTGCTGTAATTTTTGGCGGCACAGGTATAGAAGATGAAATTGAAAAAATAATCACAGAAAAATGTGGCGATATTATATGCTGGAGAGATGTGCCTGTTGATGTTAATGCAGTTGGTAAAGCTGCAAGAACTACATGCCCTAAAATCAGGCAGATATTTATTAAAAGTAAATATGATAATCAGGCAGTTTTTGAAAGAAAACTATTTATTGCAAGAAGACTTATTGAAATAAAATTAAAAGATGTATATATTCCTAGTATGTCATCAAAAAGTGTAGTTTATAAAGGTCTTTTTATGGCTACTCAGGTTGAAAACTTTTATCAGGATTTAAAAGATACGTCTTTTAAATCACCTATTGCATTAGTTCACCAAAGATACAGTACAAATACTTTTCCTACATGGGAGCTTGCTCACCCATTTAGATATATTGCTCACAATGGTGAAATCAATACATTAAAAGGTAACTTAAACAATTTAGCAGGCAGAGAGCCGCAGTTTTCTTCATCACTTTTAGGAGATGATTTAAAAGAAATACTTCCATTAATAAAAGAAGGACAAAGCGACTCTGCATCTCTTGACAATATGTTTGAACTGCTTGTAGCAAGCGGCAGAGATTTATGCCATGCAATGCTTATGCTTATTCCACAGGCATGGGGTCCTAAATACCACATGGGTAAAGATGTAAGAGCATTTTTTGAATACCATTCTGCATTAATGGAACCATGGGACGGACCTGCTGCTGTTGCTTTTTCTGATGGTGTTAATGCTGGTGCTATACTTGACAGAAACGGACTTCGTCCTGCAAGATATACTGTTACAACAGATAATGTGCTTGTACTTGCATCAGAAACTGGTGTTTTAGATATACCTTATGATAAAGTTCTTAAAAAAGGCAGATTACGTCCTGGTGAAATAATCTACTGTGATTTAGAAAACCATAGAATAGTCAGCGATGCTGCTGTTAAAAAAACAGCTGCAAGAAACCTGCCTTATAGAAGATGGATTGATGAAAACAGAATATATGTTAATGGTCTTTTTGAATCATTATCACCTGCAGAACCATCTAGAAATATTATTAAAAAACAAAAACTTTTTGGTTATACTAAAGAAGATTTTGATTTTATTATTAAACCTATGGCAGAAAAAGGTGCAGAACCTGTTGGCTCTATGGGTAACGACGCTGCACTTGCTGTATTAAGTGAAAAACCACAGCTTTTATTTAACTATTTTAAACAGCTTTTTGCTCAGGTTACTAACCCGCCAATAGATTCTATCAGGGAAGATTTAGTTATGAGCCTTATTACTTTTATTGGCAATAAAGGCAATATATTAGAAGATGACGCAAGCCATGCAAGAGTAATTGAACTTCCAAGACCAATTATTACAAATGATGAACTTAAAAGACTTAGAGATATTGGTGAAGAAGGATTTAAATCAGCTGTTATCAATATTTCATTTAGAAATGATTTAGAGCAATCTTTAAAAAATATTGCAGAAATAGCAGTAGAAAAAGTTAAGGAAGGTTACCCTGTTCTTATATTAAGTGATAAAAATATTGAGGAAGGATATACTCCTATTCCATCACTGCTTGCTGTTACTGCAGTTAATAAAGCATTATCAAAAGCAGGAATACGTCCAGAATCTGCTGTTATTTTAGAAACTGGTGAAGCAAGAGAAATTATGCATTTTGCTCTGCTTTTAGGCTACGGCGCTACTGCAATATGCCCATATATGGCTCTTGAAAGTATTTCTGCACTTGTAGAAAGCCATGAAATAAAAGCAGATAAAGTAAAAGCTACTGAAAACTATGTAAAAGCAGTAGATAAAGGACTTCTTAAAGTTATGAGTAAAATGGGTATTTCTACATTAAGAAGTTACAGAAGCGGCCAGCTTTTTGAAGCGGTTGGTTTAAACCAGGATATTATAAAAGAATATTTTACAGGCACAGCAAGCCGTATTAATGGTATAGGCTTAAAAGAAATTGAACATGAAGCTTTAATGAGAAGAAAAGCAGCTGATGAACATAATGATGATATGCTTGAATCAGGTGGCCAGTATCATTTTAGAAAAGATGGTGAAAACCACTTATGGACTCCTGAAAGTATGACATTATTCAGACAGGCAGTTCAAGGTAAAAATAAAGAAAAATATAAAGAATATGCAAAACTTATTAATGAGCAGTCAAAACATTTATGCACATTAAGAGGTCTTTTTGAATTTGCAACAGCAGTGCCTGTACCACTTGAAGAAGTTGAAAGTGCATCATCTATTGTTAAAAGATTTGTAACAGGTGCTATGTCCCTTGGCTCTATCAGCCCAGAAGCACATGAAACTATTGCTATTGCCATGAATAAATTAGGCGGTATGAGTAACTGCGGTGAAGGTGGTGAAGACCCAGAAAGATACAAACCTAACGAAAAAGGTGAAGTTAGAAGCAGTGCAATTAAACAGATTGCAAGCGGCAGGTTTGGTGTGACTATTGAATACTTAACTAATGCAAAAGAATTACAGATTAAAATGGCACAAGGTGCAAAACCAGGTGAAGGCGGCCAGCTTCCAGGTCATAAAGTAAACGCATTTATTGCAAAATTAAGACACTCTATGCCTAATGTTAGCTTAATATCTCCTCCTCCTCACCATGATATATACTCTATTGAGGATTTAGCACAGCTTATTTATGACCTGCGTAACTCTAACCCAGAAGCAAGAATTTCTGTAAAACTTGTTTCAGAAGTTGGTGTAGGTACAATTGCAGCAGGTGTTGCAAAAGCTCATTCAGATGTTATTTTAATAAGCGGTCATGACGGCGGAACAGGAGCATCACCTTTAACAAGTATTAAACATGCTGGTCTTCCTTGGGAATTAGGTCTTGCAGAAGCGCAGCAGACACTTGTTTTAAATAAACTTCGCGGCAGAGTAAGGCTGCAGACAGACGGCCAGTTAAAAACAGGACGTGATGTTATAATTGCTGCTCTTTTAGGTGCAGAAGAATTTGGGTTTGCTACAACAGTTCTTGCAAGTTTAGGCTGCGTTATGATGAGACAGTGCCACTCAAATACTTGCCCTGTTGGTATTGCTACTCAGGATGCAGATTTAAGGAAAAAATTTACTGGAAAACCAGAATATGTTGAAAACTTCCTGATGTTTGTAGCAGAAGAAGTAAGAGAATATTTAGCAGCTTTAGGACTTAGAACACTTGATGAAGCAATAGGCAGAAGTGATTTATTACAGGTTAATAAAGCAATTGAATTTTATAAAGCTAAAAATCTTGATTTCTCTAAAATACTGCAGACTGTAAGCGGTAAAGAAATTAAACATAACAGCAGTTACAGTAATAAACTTGAAAACTATGATAGAGAATACTTACTTGCTCCATTTAAAGAAAGTATAGAAACTGGAAAAGCTAAAACTATTGATTTAGAAGTTAAAAATATTAACAGAACAGTAGGAACAGAGCTTTCTCACAATGTAGCTAAAAAATACGGCTTAAAAGGTTTAGAAGATGATACTATTAATGTAAACTTTAAAGGCTGTGCAGGTCAAAGTTTTGGTGCATTCTTAGCTCACGGTATTACTTTTAATTTAGAAGGCGAAGCAAATGATTTTGTAGGTAAAGGTATATCTGGTGGTAAAATAATAGTTAAACCTGCTAAAAATGCTTCATTTAAAGCATCTGAAAACGTTGTTGCTGGTAACGTTATTGGTTACGGCGGCACAAGTGGTAAAATATTCTTAAATGGTCAGGCTGGTGAAAGGTTTGCCATTAGAAACAGTGGATTTATCTCTGTTGTAGAAGGTATTGGCGACCATGGATGCGAATATATGACAGGCGGCAGAGTTGTTATACTTGGTAATACAGGTGTAAACTTTGCAGCAGGTATGACTGGCGGTATTGCTTACGTTCTTGATATGAGTAATGATTTTGACTTACGCTGCAACACAAGCTCTGTTGACTTAGAAAATATTGAGCCAGGCAGCGAAGATGAAAAAGAAATTTTATCATTACTTAATGAACATATAAAATATACTGACAGCCAAAAAGCCAAAGAAGTAGTAGCAGACTGGGAAAATTACAGAGATATGTTTGTAAAAGTATTCCCTGTAGATTACAAAAAAGCATTACAAGCTATGAAAGAAAATGGCAGTAACTAATTTTTAAGGGTGCAATATTATGAAAACTATACCTAGAATACAAAATATATATAGACCAGAAGCTACTCGTATAGAGGATTATAAAGAAGTTGAAAGAAAATTTAATACAGAAGAATTAACTATTCAGGCTTCAAGATGTATGGACTGTGGTATACCATTTTGTCATGGATTAGGCTGCCCTCTTGGTAATGTTATACCAGAAATGAATGATGCAGTAAAACATGAAAACTGGAAACTTGCATGGGAAATATTAAGTGAAACAAGTAATATGCCTGAATTTACAAGCAGAGTATGCCCTGCCCTTTGCGAAAATGCATGCACAAAAAATATTGAAAATGTGCCTGTAATGATTAGACAGCTTGAAAAATCTGTTGTAGAAAACGCTTTTGAATTTGGTTATGTAAAACAAATCACACCTGAAACAAAAACTGGTAAAAGCGTTGCAGTTGTAGGTGCAGGCCCTGCTGGGCTTTATATGGCTTTTGAACTTTTCAAAAAAGGCCACAACGTTACAGTTTATGAAAAAAGAAAATATGCAGGCGGACTTTTAAGATACGGTATACCTGATTTTAAACTGGAAAAAAATGTAATAGAAAGACGCATAGATATATTAAAAGCATCTGGTATTGAATTTCAGTTTAATACAGAAATAGGAAAAGATATTTCTGCAGAATATTTAAAGAAAAAATATGATGCTACCGTACTTGCAATAGGAACACCAGTTCCAAGAGATTTACAGGTGAAAGGCAGAGAGCTTAAAAATATACATTTTGCATTAGAATTTTTATCTGGTCAAAATATGTTTATAGGCAAAGAAGTTAACAAACTTCCTATTGATGTAAAAGGAAAAGATGTAGTTATTATAGGCGGCGGCGATACAGGAAGCGACTGTTTAGGTACATCTATCAGGCAGAAAGCTGCAAATGTTACTCAAATAGAAATTATGCCTGAGCCACCAAAAGAACGTTCTGCCTCTACTCCTTGGCCAGACTGGCCTTATGAGCTGAAAACTTCTTCAAGCCATAAGGAAGGCGGCACAAGGCTTTGGGCAAAAGTTGTCAAAGAGTGCCATGGCTCAAACGGCGTTGTTACAAGTATTGATATTGTAGATGCTGCATGGGAATTTTCTCCAGAAGGCAGACCAGTATCTTTTAAAGAAGTGGAAGGCACTCTTACAAATATTAAAGCTGACTATATCTTTATAGCTATGGGCTTTTTAGGTGTAGATGGTAACTCTTTTATTAAAGATTTACATTTAGAAGCAGATAAAAGAGGCAGAGTGGAAGGTGCAGCAGCTCAAGGTATCTTTACATGCGGCGATATGAGAACTGGACAATCACTTGTTGTGCGTGCAATGGCTAACGCTAAACAAACAGCAAAAGATGTAGATAACTATTTAAAAGGACTATAAAATGGCAAAAATTAACTCAAATTACTTACTGCTTCCTAACAGCTATCTTTTTGCAGAAATTGCAAGAAAAGTTAAAGCTTATCAGGAAGCAAACCCAAATGCAGATATTATCAGAATGGGTATTGGTGATGTTACACGCCCTCTTACTCCAAGCATTGTAAAAGCTATGGAAAAAGCTGCAGAAGAAATGGAACATGCAGAAACTTTTAGAGGCTATGGGCCAGAACAGGGGTATGATTTTCTTATTAATGCTGTTATTAATGGGGAATATAAATCAAGGAATATTAATATTGAGCCTGATGAAATCTTTATAAGCGATGGCTCAAAATGTGATGTTGCTAACATTCAGGAAATATTTGATATAAACTCTACTGTTGCAATAGCAGACCCTGTTTATCCAGTATACCTTGACAGTAACGTTATGGCAGGCAGAAGCGGCAAATTAAATGATAAAGGATATTTTGAAAAAATTATTTATATGCCTTCTACAAAAGAAAATAATTTTAAACCAGAATTTCCTGCGCAGCATGCTGATTTAATATATATCTGCTCCCCTAATAACCCAACAGGGACAGCTTTAACAAAAGAAGACTTAAAAGCATGGGTTGATTATGCATTAAAAAATAACTCTATTATTTTATATGACAGTGCATACAGCGCATATATTCAGGAAGAAAATGTATGCGGCTCAATATATGAAATACCTGATGCTAAAAAAGTTGCAATAGAATTTAAATCATTCTCTAAAACAGCAGGTTTTACAGGCATAAGGTGTGCTTTTACAGTTGTGCCAAAAGAATTAGAAGCTTTTGATGATATGGGCAATAAAGTTGCTCTTAATAAACTTTGGAACAGAAGGCAGACTACTAAATTTAACGGCGTATCTTATGTTACACAAAGAGCAGCAGAGGCTGTTTATTCAGAACAAGGTATGAAAGAAACAAAAGAAGTCATTAAATACTATATGGATAATGCTAAAATAATATTAGAAGGCTTAAAAAGTGCCGGCTTTGAAGTATACGGCGGCGTAAATGCACCATATATATGGTGGAAAATACCATCAGGAATAAAATCATTTGATTTTCTTGATATATTACTTGAAAAATATCAAATAGTCGGCACTCCTGGTTCAGGTTTTGGACCATGCGGCGAAGGCTATTTCAGATTAACAGCTTTCGGCAACCAAGAGAAAACTAAAGAAGCAATGCAGCGAATATCAAAAGGCAGCTTCTAAATAGTTTATTCCTTCACACCTCCCCCTGATTATTTCAGGGGGTTTTTTTATAAGTTAAAAATTTAATATATATTTAATTAGTTTTGTATCAATACTAATACTGCGAGCTAACGGATGTTTCGGAGAACCATTCTTATTTAACCCTAAACAATATAATTTTAAACCTAATGATTTTAATATATTTAAAACTTCAATATCACGATTTAAAAAATGACCATGATTTCCCCATGCAGCAACAATAATTTGTGATTGTTTTACAATTTTATTTATCCAAAAATTATTTTCTGGTCCAACAGGGTCATTATTAACATATAATTCTGCTGGTTTAGATGAACGTAATGCAAATAAATTAACTACATATATGCTGCCACATTCTTCTCTCATAGCTAGTTTGACACATTTACGGATAGTTGGGTCATCTTTTAATGCATCTGCTTTACTTGGATTTAGCATTATATATGTCATAACTTTATCATTATCAAGCCACTTACGTTTTAAAAAATATCTATATATTTCATTTTCAGAAATTTTTACATCAGAACTAATATAATTCATTTATATAATTGCCTCCATATTTTTAGTTTATTATAAGAATAATAAGATTTTATATCTCAACCACTAATATTATGATATAACTTTATATTCAATAATACCATACTAATTAATAATTAAATATTATTAAATAAATATTTTCTCTTTACAATTTTGTAAAAGTCTATTATAACCTATTATTCAAATTAATAAGGGTTACAAATGGCAGGAAGAAAAGCAAATATTCAAGACAAGCAGGAACATTCATTAAGTCCAGAAATTACTGTATTACAAGAGATAAGTTATGCGATAGTTCATAAGAAAAATGTAAGTGAACTTTTACACCAAATATTAGAAATATTAAGCTCACGCCTGAATATGAAACGCGGCACTTTCACTATTGTTAAGCATAATAAATTATTTATTGAAGCAACCCATGATTTACATGATGCAGAAAAAAAACATATATCTTATGATATTGGAGAAGGTATTACAGGCCATGTGGCAGAATGTGGCAGACCTCACTTAATAGAAGATATTGTCCATGACCCAAGGTTTTTAAACAGGCTTGGTGCAAGAGATAAAAACGAAAAAATAGCATTTATATGTGTACCTATCATTAATATGGAAAGAGTTATTGGCACATTAAGTGTTGATAGAATAATGGATGAAAATGCAGACCTGCAAAAAGATTTAAAATTTTTAGAGATTGTAGGAAATATTGTAGGTGAAGCATTAATGGCAGTAGTTGCAGAACATGAAGAAAAAGAACAGCTTATACATGAAAATAAACAGCTTAGAGATATGCTTGATGACAGCAACCCGCCTGCTTTAATTGGCAACTGTAAAAGTATGAGAGAAATATATGCATTAATCAAGCAGGTTGCTGCAAGTGATGCAACAGTATTACTTCGTGGAGCATCAGGCACAGGTAAAGAAATGGTTGCTCGTGCCATTGTATCACTCAGCAATAGAAAAGATAAACCATTTATTACATTAAACTGTGCTGCAATACCAGAAAACCTTGTAGAAAGTGAACTTTTTGGCCATGAAAAAGGAGCATTTACTGGTGCAGTTGCAAGGCGTATTGGTCATGTTGAAAAAGCAAATACTGGCACATTATTTCTTGATGAAGTTGGTGATTTATCACTGGCATCCCAGGTTAAACTTTTAAGATTTATTCAAGAAAGAACATTTACAAGGCTTGGCAGCAGCCAGACACTAAAATCAGATGTAAGGTTGATTGCTGCTACAAGTAGAAATCTTGAAGAAATGATAGCAAATGGACAGTTCAGGGAAGACTTATATTACAGATTGAATATTTTCCCTATTACTATGCCAGATTTAAATGCAAGAAGAAGTGATATTATTCTTTTAGCAGAACATTTTATAGAAAAACATAACTTAAAATATCAAAAAAATATTAAAAGGCTTTCTACTCCTGCAATTAATATGCTTATGAGCTATCACTGGCCTGGTAATGTGCGTGAACTTGAAAACTGTATAGAAAGAGCAGTAATCACTGCTACAGATGACTGTATACACGGCTATAATCTGCCTGCATCATTACAAACTGGTAAAACATCTAACTCATCATTACTGCCTGATGGTGCTGCATCATTTAATACTCTTGTAGATTCTTATGAAAGAGAATTAATTGTAGAATCATTAAAAAGAAACCATGGCAATATGTCTGCTGCTGCAAGAGATTTAGATTTATCTCCTCGTGTAATACATTATAAAATCAGAAGATTAGGTATTACTCCAGAATGGTATCAAGATAAAGTATAAATATAAATTATTTTACACACTCATTTTTAATCATAAAAAGAGCCCATTTAAAAATGGGCTTAATTTTTATCTTATTTATAATTCTTTTAAAACTTAAAACTGCATAACAGCCATTGTTGAACTTACTGGTGGAACTGTATAAAAAGTGCTGTTTTGTGCATACATAATGTGAGACATATCAAGCTTATCAAAATATGATTCTGCAAACTCTAAAAAGGCAGCTACATCATCTTTTTTCAATGTTTTAGGAGTTGCCACAAATTTTAATGGGTTTAACCATTTGCCGTTTTTTCTAATGCGGTAATCAAGGTGCGGACCTGTTGAATAACCAGTAGAGCCAACGTATCCAATAATCTGCCCCTGCTCTACATGGCTGCCCTGTTTTATTGCCCTGTTAAAACCATTTAAGTGAAGATAAAATGTTTCATAACCATTTGGGTGGCGAAGTGCAATATAATTACCATTTCCTTTTGAACGTGATTTGATTTTTACTACACCGCTTGCAGTAGCTTTAACTGGTGTGCCTGTCGGTGCTGCATAGTCGACCCCGTAGTGCGGCCTGTGGTAACCTAATACAGGATGAAGCCTTGAAGTAGTATATCGTGATGAAATACGGGAATAATTTAATGGAACACGTAAAAAACCGCGTTCAAGACCTTCCCCTTTTTCATTATAATATCCTTTATTCTTACCGCCATCATTATAATAAACTGCCCTTTTTAACTGGCCTTGATTATAAAAATCAGCAGCTAATATTTTTCCATAACCTGCATATCTATCTTTAATAAATTTTTTCTCAACTAATATAATAAATTTATCGCCAGGACGTAAATCTTTAAAAAAATCTATTTCCCATTCAAAAATACTTGCCAGATTTGCTGCCAGCTCAGCATCTTCCCCTGCTTTATTCATTGCATCAAATAAATTAGTTTCTATAATGCCGCGAACAACAACATTCATCATATCATATTGATATTCATTAAGTGATACCTTTGCTGTGCCGTCAACCATACGTTCAATTATAATATCTTTGTCAAGCGCTGCACTTAATATTACTTTATTTGGCTCTAATGATAATTTCATTCCAGGTTTTAAAACAAAGCCTTTAAAATCTTTTTTTATTTGAGCATTAATTTCTGCCATTTCCTGAGGATTAAACCTGTCAGATAAAATACCATATAATGTATCACCTGATTTTACTTCATAAGTTTCTGCATAAACTGAAAAAGCAGATAATAAAAATAATAATACAAAAATAAATTTAGACATTTAAAAGCACCCTGTTACGAGATTGTTTCTCTTTTTTTACGATATTTATATATTACAACATATACTATTACAAGCAAAATCAATGCCGGAAAAATAAAGTACATAATATGGTCAACATTTTCTTTAATTAAATCAATATTATTACCTACAAAATAACCAACATACGCAAGCACTGTGCACCATATTGCAGCGCCTAAACCAGTGTAGAATACAAATTTTTTCAAATTCATACGCACAAGCCCTGCAGGAAATGAAATATACTGCCTTATAACAGGAATAAGCCTGCCTACAAATGTAGTAATTTCACCATGTGTATTAAAAAAAACTTCAAATTTAGCAAATTTATCTTTATCTAGGAAAAAATATTTAGCATATTTTAAAAGAAAATCTCTACCAAAACGATAAGCTATCCAGTAGTTTAAAAGTGAACCTAAAATAGAACCAAAAATACCAGATAATATAACAAGAAATATATTCATCTGCCCAAGTGATGCTAAATATCCAGCAGGTGGAACTACAACTTCGCTTGGAAATGGAACAAATGAACTTTCAAGGGCCATTAAAAGTATAACACCAGCATAACCAAGTTTACCCACCGTATCTACTAAAAAGGTAACTACAACAACACCAACAGCTAAAATATCATGCATTAAATTCTTTATTGTTTCCACTAAGCATTGCTCCTGTTTATCATATCTTCTGCCTGCTGCATCGCCATTTGGGTGGCTTCTCCAGAAATCATTGTAGCTATAATATTGATTTTTCCTTGTTTGTCAAGTTTTAATATGTTTGTAGAAGATATTCCTTCTTTATCTGATTTAGAAATGTGGAAGTGGCTGTCTCCCATAGCTGCAACAACTGGCAAGTGAGTAATAACAATAATCTGTTTTCTTTTGCTAAGCTGTTTTAATTTTTTTGCAACAGCGCCTGCTGCTTTGCCGCTGATACCTGTATCTATTTCATCAAAAAGCATTGTGCCCACATTATCATAATCTGCAAAAACTTCTTTTAATGCAAGCATAACGCGTGATACTTCACCGCCTGATGCAACAGTTGCAAGTGGAGCAGTTTTAAACCCTGCATTTGTTGATATAAAAAATTCTGCACTAATACCACCTGAAATATCTAAATTATCACTTTCTTTAAATACAACTTCAAATTTAGCAGAATTTAACTCTAATTCATGTAAAATACTTTCTGTTTTTTTGCTTAATTCTTCTGCTGCTTTTCTGCGTGCATCATTTAATATTTTACTGCTTTTTAATGCTTCTTCTTTTAAAAGAGCAGTTTCCTTTTCAAGTTTTGATGTAATATCTTCATCGCCGTCTAATTCTTTTAAATCTTCTTCCAGCTTGTTTCTATATTCTATTACGCTTTCTAATGAGCCGCCATATCGTTTTGATAAATCCTGTAATTTATATTTTCTATCTATCAGGTTATTTAATTCTTCAGGGGAAGTTTCCTGTTCTTCTTCGCTTAAAAGGCTTGTAATTAAGGAGGCAGCTTCATTAATATTAGTTAAAGCAGCCTGTAAAAATTCTTCTGCTTTTAAAGCGTCCTGCGACATATTACTTATACTGTTTATTGAGCGTACTGCTCTTTCTATTAATTCTGATGCTGAAATTTCACCATCACTTAATGCATCCATTGATGATGTAACAGCTTCCCTTACTTTTTCTATACTTGATAAAAATTTAATTCTTTCTTCAATAACTGCATCTTTTTCTAAATCAATATTATAGGACAGGATTTCATTATACTGCATTTTATACATTTCCTGCATTTTTATAATATTTTCTCTATTCTTTTTTAAATCTTCCAGCTTATCAAGTTTTTCCCTGTATGCTCTATATTTAGAGCTGTAATCCTGTTTTAAAGCATCATCAACAAAAAAGTCTACAAAAGATAAGTGTTTTGCAGGATTAAATAAAAACTGATTTTCATGCTGTCCGTGAATATCTATTAAATATTCTGATACATCTTTTAATCTGTTTACAGGAGCAGCTCTGCCATTAATAAATGCTTTATTTTTACCATTTTCATCAGTTTCTCTTGAAACTATAAGCTCATCATCTATTTCATACTGTTCTTTTAATTCAGGTTCAATATTTAAATCATCACAAAAAATACCTTCTGCTGAAAATTTTTCATTTTGATTTCGTGGAGTTACTTTTCCAAGCCTGTCCCCTGTAAGATATTTTAAAGCTCCTACAAGCACAGATTTACCAGCACCTGTTTCACCTGTAATAACGTTTAATCCTTTTTCAAATTCTAAACTTACTTTTTCTATAACTGCTATATTTTTTACGGCTAGATATGTTAACACGGTATGCCTCCCCAGCCTAATTTATCTCTTAATATACTGTAATAATTTCTATTTTCTGATATTGCTAAATTTAAATCCGCAGAAGAACGCTGAACTTTTAATATACTTCCACTGTTAAACGGGCGGACAATTTGTCCGTCATAAGTTGCATAACATTCCACATTACTAGTTTCAATTCTTATATCTATTGTGCTTGTTTTTGGCAGCACAATAGGGCGTA
Organism: Candidatus Mucispirillum faecigallinarum; assembly: GCA_019116905.1. Taxonomy (GTDB): domain Bacteria; phylum Chrysiogenota; class Deferribacteres; order Deferribacterales; family Mucispirillaceae; genus Mucispirillum; species Mucispirillum faecigallinarum. The sequence continues at coordinate 18,424 of DXAQ01000086.1, forward strand.
TATTTAATGCATGTGGACAGATTGGAGAAAGTATAATAGAATCTAAATCAGGATGCACAATAGGGCCGCCTGCAGAAATTGTATAGCCTGTTGAACCTGTTGGGGTTGATATTATTGCACCATCCGCACGGTATCTTGTAACAAAACTGTTATTTATAAATATACTTAATTCTATCATTCTTGACGGAGCACCTTTATTAATTACTATTTCGTTTAATGCTTCCTCCTCAAAAACATTTTCTCCATTTTCTAATATTATACCGTCAACTTTCATACGTTTTTTTATGATTAATTTTTTATTAATAAAATCATTAATAACTTTTTCAAAATCTTCTATATTATGCTCCATAATAAAACCAAGCCTGCCAAGATTAAATCCAATTACAGGCACATTTAAAAACCTAAACATTCTTGAAGCATAAAGAAGTGTGCCATCACCGCCTAAAACAATTACTGCATCTGCCATAGAACGCATATCTGAAATTGAGCAGCTTTCCCTATTTAAAATAAGACGCTCTACAGTTTCTTTTTCTAAAAGTGGTGTAATACCTTTGCTTTCTAATATTTTTACTGCATTTTCTACAGTTTCTTTTAATTCGCCTTTTGGCTTAACTATTAATGCCGCTTTCACTTATAACACAACCTTTTCTATAATATTTTCTATATTTTTATTTTCATTATTACCTTTATATATAAAATATGATAAATATTCAATATTTCCTTTTGCACCAGTTATACATGATTTTACTACATCAATAAATGAAAATCCATACTCGCATGCAAAATCAATCACCTTTTTTATAACTTTTTTATGTATATTTTTATCTCTTACAATGCCGCCGCTTTCTACTTCGTTTCGTTCTGCTTCAAACTGTGGCTTAATTAGTGCAATAAATATTGTGCCCTGCCTGCAAAAATTTACAGCGTTTGGTATTATTGCACATAGTGAAATAAAGGATACGTCAGTTACTATATAATCACAGTATCTGCCTATTTTTTCAAACTCAAAATATTTAAAATTAGTGTTTTCAAAAGAGATAACTTTTTCATTATGGAGCAGTTTATTATGCAGTTGAGCAGTGCCGGAATCTACTGCTATCACACATGCAGCACCTTCCTGCAGACATACATCAGTAAATCCGCCTGTAGATGAGCCTATATCCATTACAAAAGCATCCTTCATATTTAAATGAAATGTATCTACTGCATGTTTTAATTTAAGACCACCGCGGCTTACATAAGGCAGCCTGTCTTTTAATCTTAATGCAGCATTTACAGGTACTAAATCACCAGCCTTATCAATACGTTTATCATCTGCTATGGCTAACCCTGCCATTATAAATCTTCTTGCTTCATCAATACTTGATGCTAATCCATTTTCTACAAGCAGTTCATCTATCCGTTTCTTTTTCATATTTTATTTTTAGATTTTACCAGCTTTTATAAAACACTCATTAATTACATTATATATGCTTATGCTGTCAAGTCCTGCATCTTTTCTTAAATCATTTACTGTGCCATGCTCAAAAAATTCATCACTTATTCCAATAGTTCTGCATGGTATATATACACCGCAGTTATTAAGAATAGAAACTATAGTTTCTCCTGCCCCGCCTAGAACAGCACCTTCTTCAACAGTGATTATAAATGATTTATCTTTTAATATGCTGCATAAATATTCTTTATCAATAGGTTTGATAAATCGTAGATTAATAAGAGAAACTTCTTTATTTTCACTTAATAATTTTTTATATGCAGGATATACTTCACTAAAAATATGACCAACAGAAATAACAGCAATACTGCCATTATTAGATATTATTTCAGGTCTGCCTGTCTCTAATTTATTAAATGCAAGCTCACTGTTTTCATAAACATTACCTCTTGCATAACGAATAGCCACAGGCTCATTTAATTCATAACTTAAATCAAGCATGGCTTCAAGTTCCTGCTTATCTTTTGGCACCATAATATTTAAATTAGGAATTGTTTTTAAATAAGCAATATCATATATACCATGGTGAGTGGAGCCGTCTGCCCCTACAAAACCGCCTCTATCTACGCATAATGTTACTGGAAGTTTTGCAATTGCAACATCATGAATAATCTGGTCATAAGCACGTTGTAAAAATGTAGAATATACTGCACAATACGGTTTCATTCCTGCAATAGCAAGCCCTGCAGAAAATGCAACTGCATACTGCTCAGCAATACCCACATCAAAAAACCTGTCAGGATATTTTTCTGCAAAATCTTTTAAACCTGTGCCGTCCCTCATAGCTGCTGTAACAGCTGCAATATTATTGTGAGTTTCTGCCATAGAAAGAAGTTTACTGCCAAATACATCTGTCCATGACATAGATGAACTTTTACCTTTTGCTTTGCCTGTTTCTTTATCAAAAGCAGATACGCCGTGAAATATATCAGGACTTTCTTCTGCCGGCTTATATCCTTTTCCTTTTTTAGTGGCAATATGTACTAAAACTGGACGTTTTTGCAGTTTTGCGTTTGATAATGCTTTTTCTATTTCCTTTATATTATGACCGTTAATTGGTCCTATATATCTTATACCTAAATTTTCAAAAAACGCACCTGGTGATAAAACGCCTATCATTACATTTTCCATTTTTTTAGCTATTTTTAAAACAGTATCGCCAAAAGGTGCTTCACCAGCAACTGATTTAAAATCATAACGCATTTTTGTAGCCAATGCACTTGTCATAGATTTAGAAAGATATGATGAAAATGTACCCACATTATTACTGATAGACATTTCATTATCATTTAAAACTATAATAATATTCTTTTTAAATACGCCTATATTATTTAAGGCTTCTAAAGCAACACCGCCTGTTAAAGCGCCGTCTCCAATAACTGCAACAGCTTTACCCTCTTTATTTAATAGAGAATTTGCAAGAGTAATACCAACAGCTGAAGAAATAGAAGTGCTTGCATGTCCTGAAATACAAGTATCATAAACACTTTCTTCTGGCCTTGAAAAACCGCTTATTCCTTTATACTGCCTGAGAGTATGAAATGAATCAAGCCTGTCTGTCAAAATTTTATAAGCATAAGACTGATGACCTACATCCCAAATAATTTTATCTTTCGGCACATCAAAGACACGAAGTAATGCAATAGTAAGCTCTACTACCCCAAGACTTGGAGCAATATGGCCGCCATTTTTTGAAGTAATATCAATAATTAGTTCTCTTGTTTCCTGAGCAGCCTGTTCTAAATCACTGTATGATAACGTTTTTAAATCTTCAGGCAGCTTAAGCGATTTCAGGAAATCTATATTACAGTTATCTATGATTTACGCTCCGTAATAAATTTAGCAATAGATAATAATGTTTCAGCCTTATCACCAAAACTATCTAAACTTCTGCATGCTTTATGAATATACTGCTCTGCTTTACTTTTTGCACCTTCAAGAGAATAAACAGCAGGATATGTTGCCTTATGGCTGTTTATATCTTTTTGAACATTTTTTCCTAAAACATCAGAAGAAGAAGTTATATCTAGAATATCATCTACAACCTGAAAAGCAAGCCCTGCATATTTACCAAAAGATATAAGGTTTTCTAACTGTTTATCATTTGCGCCGCCTGCAACAGCTCCCAGATAAACAGCACATTCAATTAGTGCAGACGTTTTATTTTTATGAATATATTCTACAAGTTCAACAGTAGGCTTTTTACCTTCTGCATTAATATCTGCAAACTGACCGCCAACCATTCCTAAATCACCAGCAGCAAGTGCAAGTTTATAGATTGCTTTAACACGAATATCTGCTGGAATATTTGGTGCGCATGTATAATCTGACATAATTTCAAATGCTTTTGTAAGCAGTGCATCACCTGCCAAAATTGCTTCTGCCTCTCCAAAAGCAACATGGTTAGATGGCTTGCCACGCCTCATATCATCATTATCCATAGCTGGTAAATCGTCATGAATAAGAGAATATGTATGCAGTACTTCAATAGCTGCTGCAAAAGGCGTAACATAATCATAATCATCTGAAAATAAACCGTAGGATGCATAAACAAGTGCAGGACGCAGCCTTTTACCACCTGCAAAAAGACTGTAACGCATACCTTCGTTTAATTTAGCTGTAAAAACAGATGAATTTATAAGCCTGTTATCTAAAAAATGCTCTACTCTTTCAGAACTTTCTTGAAAAAATGATAATATATTATTCATTTGTTTTTAAATCACTTGTAACAATATTGCCGTTACTATCTTCGTCCATTACAACTTTAACTGATTCTTCCACTTCTTTTAATGCTTTGCGACATTCTTTTGAAAGATTCATACCTTCTTGAAACAGTTTAACTGTATTTTCTAATGACTGTTCTTCTTTTTCTAAAGTATTAACTATTTCTTCAAGCCTTTTTAAATTATTTTCAAAATCTTCAACAGCTTTCATTATAATACGCACCCTAAAACTTTTTCTGCATGACCGCTTGCTTTTACTTTATAAAATGCTTCTTCAATAATACCTTCTTCATTAATTATAAATGTAGAACGTATTATGCCTTTATAAACTTTACCATACATAGTTTTATCACCATAAGCAAAATAAGCAGATGAAACATTATTTTCAGGGTCTGATAATAATGTAATTTTTAAATCATGGTCTTTAATAAATTTATGGTGTTTTTGAATACTGTCTGGGCTTACACCAAAGATTTGAATATTTTTATTTTTAAAATCATTTATTAACTGGCTGAATTCAACAGCTTCTTTTGTGCAGCCTGATGTATTATCTTTTGGGTAAAAATATAATACATATTTAGAACCTTTTAAATTTTCACTGGAAACTGTTCCACCATTACTGCTTTCAAGCTCAAAAGCTGGAGCTTTATCACCTTTTTTTAACATATCTATCTCCTTTTCGCTATACAGCATCAGCGCCTTTATAGTCTGCAGCAAGTTGACCACATGCGCCTGCAATATCTTGACCTAATTTTTTTCTTATAAATACTGTAAGGTTATTATTTATTAAATATTCTTGAAATTGTAATACATTTTTTTCACTTGGTGTTTTAAACTCTGAATATGGAGAGCCGTTATATGATATAAGGTTTATTTTTGCTTTTATACCTTTTATTAGCTGTACAAATTCTTTTGCATGAGCTAATGAATCATTAACACCGCCTAATAATACATATTCTAATGTAATACGTTTTCTTTTATCTAATTCAACATTTTTTAATGTATCAATTAAATCAGCTAAATGGTTTTTATTTGTTACAGGCATAATTGACTGCCTTATTTTTTCGTTTGGTGCGTTAATAGATACAGCAAGATTAACAGGAGTATCCATTTGGAAAAATTTTTTAATACCGCTGATTAAACCAGATGTGGATACAGTAATTTTTCTATGAGAAAACCCAAATGCTTCATCATCAAGTAGTATTTTAACAGCTTTTGATAAGTTATCTATATTATCAAGAGGTTCGCCCATACCCATAAAAACAAGGTTTAAAAGTCTTTCATCAAATAATTCTTCAGCACTTTTTCTTAAAGCGGTAACTTGTAATAATATTTCTCCAACAGTTAAGTTACGCTTAAAACCAACAGCTCCTGCAGTAGCGCAAAATTTACAGCCCATACGGCAGCCTACCTGAGTAGATATACACCCTGAAATTCTGCTGCCATCACTTAGTAATACTGATTCAATACTTTCTCCGTCTTCAAGTTTAAATAAAAATTTTATTGAACCATCACAAGATGTAAGCCTTTTAACTTCTTCTAAATAAGTAAACTCATATTCTGACGATAATTTATCCCTTAAAGATGCAGGAATATTTGTCATCATATCAAATGATGTAACATTATTATGATAAAGCCAGTTATATATCTGTTTACTGCGAAATGACTGCTCTGAAAAACCTTCCACAACTTCTTTTAATTCTTCTGCAGATAAACAATCTATTTTTTTCATATTTATTATACCAAAACTTGCTTATTTTAAAAGTTTAGCTTTGGCTTCTTCATCATCACTAACAATAGTAAAAAGTCTATTTAAGTTAGTATGAACAAATATTTTATATATATCATCACTAACATTAGAAAAAATAAGACTTTTTTCCTTTTCTTTTAAAACTTTGAATAACTGAATTAATTCTCTTAAACCACTGGAATTTAAGTAAGTAATATCTGAAAAATTGATAACAACACTATCAACATCACCAGATATTTCACTAATATAATTTTTTAACTCCTCTCCATTGAAAGAGTCAATTTCATGAACAGGGAAGATAAATTCAACTTTAACACTTCCACCTATTGTTTCACGCTGACTATTAAAAGACATTTTTCCTCCTAAAATTATCCTCTAATCTTTCTTTATTATGTTGACGTTGAAAAACACACCTTATTATTTTATCTCTATCAGGCTCTGATAATGATGTAAACATTACTCCAACAGCATGGCCTTCTTCTTCTAAATCTATATATCTTATAACTCTTGCCCGTACACTGTCAAGACCTTCTACTAACCCGCTTAAATCTATATCCAAAATATCTTCTTTATCTAAACATAATGGACTAACAAGTTTCATACCGCCGCCTGAAAGGTCTGTGCATATCATTGTAACAATATCATTTTTTTTATAATCTGTGTTTGTATGTGCCATACTAACTATTTTTACAGGTAAACGCCTAAGCATTTCCACCCTGTAAAAAGCTCGCATTTCATTACGCTGCAAAGTTTCAGGCAGCTCAACAGCTATTAATGTTATATTATCCTTTATAATACCTATTGGTGTAGTTGTAAAGAAATACTTGCCACTTTCTTTTACAAACATAAATTCAAGCACTGTTTTTTTAGTAACTATAAGCTTTTCTCCATTATCTGTTGGAGGAAGTATAGTAAACGATGTTTCATAAACATCACTTATTTTTGTAAAAAACAGCCTTTTAGTGCCGCTTACTGCCACCCATAGCTGTAAATCAGGCTGTAGATATTTCTTGACGGCAGTAATGGTTTCCATAAAAAACTAACCTGTAGTTATTTAGCAAATACACGGCTTCCTGGTTTTACACAAGGCAGTCCTTCTTTACACATTGGACATTCATCTGCGCTGTAACTTTTTACTTCAATAGAAGCAAGCGGATAAAATGGCACAGTAAACCCTGCTTTTCCAGAACTCCTGTCTATTATTGATGCAATGCCTACAACAACACCGCCTGCATCTTCAATAGCTTTTATACATTCTTTCGTAGATTTACCAGTTGTAACAACATCTTCTGCAACGATAACTTTTTCGCCTTTTTGTAAAGTAAAGCCTCTGCGGAAAGTCATTACTCCATCAACTCTTTCTGTAAAAAGGCTTCTTTTATTTAATTGTGATGCCAGCTCATAACCAAACCTAATGCCGCCTATAGCAGGGCTTACAATAGTAGTAAAATCTAAGTCTTTTAAAACATCTTTTAAACCGCTTATGACTTTTTTAGCATTAGCAGGGTCCTGCATAATAAGTTCAGACTGCAAATAAGCATCAGAATGAAGTCCTGATGAAAGTAAAAAATGACCTCTTAATAATGCTCCATGTTCTTCATAATTTTTTATAACTGCATCGCTGTTCATATTATTCATTTATCTCCTTTAAAATTAATTCTGCGGCACCAGCTGGGTCTTTTGCTGCTGTTATTGGCCTGCCTATAACTATATAATCAGAGCCAAGATGTAAAGCATCTTTTGGAGTAACAACTCTTTTTTGGTCAGTTAAATCTGCGCCGGCAGGACGTATACCCGGTGTTACTGTTATAAAATCTTTACCTAAATTTTCTTTTATAACTTTTGTTTCTTTTGCGCTTGAAACTACCCCGTCAAGCCCACATTCTTTCGCATAGCCTGCAAGTTTTAATACATAACCAGCTGATGAAAAATCATGTATGCCATATTCCTGTAAATGATTTTCATCTAAACTTGTAAGTAATGTTACACCTATTAATAATGGTTTAGACATATTCTTTTTACTGCATTGGTTTTGCAGTTCTTCCACACATTTTGTCATCATCTCTTTGCCGCCTTGTGTGTGGATATTTATAATATCTGTACCATAATTAGCAGCAGCTGATACTGCTCGAGATGCTGTATTTGGTATATCATGAAATTTTAAATCAAGAAACACTTTTTTATTTTCAGATTTTAACCAGTCAATAATTGCAGGACCGCTTGAAACAAAAAGTTCTAAACCTACTTTATAATAGGAAATATGTGAGCCTACTTTATTTACAAGCTCCTTTGCTTTATCAATACTGTCAAAATCTAATGCTGTAATAATTTCCATAACATACCCACTTATATATTTTATGCTACACTATCATATTATTTTAAAAACTTCAATTTATATTTATATTTTTATTGTATCACAAGGGCATACTTCTACACATTTGCCACAACCTGTGCATTTTGTATAATCTATTGACGCTAAAAAATTATTTACATGTATTGCATCATCTTCACACGTTTTTTCACATAGTTTACAACCAATGCAGCCTGTAGTGCAGTATTTTTTCTGAGCTGCGCCTTTTTCTTCAGAAAGACAAGTTACGTTTACTTTATTTTCACCTTCTAGAAATATTAAATGTTTAGGACATTCTTTGACACATATTCCACAGCCTGTACACTTTTCATAATCAACTTCTGCAAAGCCATTTTCATTTACAAATATAGCATTAAATGGACACGCCTTTTCGCATGTACCACCACCTACGCAGCCATATTTACATGATTTTATGCCGCCGTCATACTGGCTCATAAGCAGGCAGTCATTTGGTCCGAAATATTCATACCTGTTTTGGCAGTTTATGCCGCCTGAACATCTTATATATGCTTTTTTCTTTATACTTTCTGAACTTTTAAGCCCTAAAAGCTGTGATATATTTTTTATTTCATCATCTTTTAATGCAATACATAAACTTACAGGTGCTTCTCCTGCACAAATTGCTTTTGCCAGTGCTGCGCAGCCTGCATAACCACAGCCGCCGCAGTTAGCTCCTGAAAGCATATCTTTTACAAGCTCAATTCGTTCATCTTTTACTACATGAAAATATTTTGATGCAAAAGCAAGTCCGCTGCCAGCAATTAAACCTATTACCCCTAATACTATTACTGCCTCTATCATATTATTTCACCATTCCAGAAAAACCCATAAAAGCAAGGGATAATATACCTGCCATTATAAATACAATAGGCATACCTTGAAAATATTTAGGCACAGTAGAATATGCTATCCTTTCCCTTAACCCTGCAAATAATATTAAAGCAAGCCCAAAACCTGCTGCTGTTCCAAAGCTGAATATAAGCATCTCTATAAAATTATATTGAAACTGCACATTTAAAAGTGCCACACCTAATACTGCACAGTTTGTTGTAATAAGTGGAAGATATATTCCTAAACCAGAATATAATTCAGGCAGTGTTTTTTCTATAACCATTTCCACAAACTGCACAAGGGATGCTATTATTAATATAAAAACAATGGTTCTTAAATATTCAAGTGATAATGGAACTAAAATATATTTATCTATTAAAAAAGAAACAGCAGAAGAAATTGTCATTACAAATGCAACAGATAAGCTCATACCTACTGCTGTTTCTGTGCTTTTAGATACACCCATAAATGGGCATATTCCTAAGAATCTGCTTAAAACAATATTATTTACTAAAGCAGCACCTACAAAAAGAAGAAGTAAATGTTCCATTATTTTTCACCTTTCTTTCTATTATCTATAAACTGCTTGCCTGCAAATATAAAACCTAAAAATAAAAATGCACCAGGAGGCATAACAGCTATTAAAAGCGGATTATATGATGAAAGCATTACAGGCATACCAAAAAATGTGCCTGCCCCTGCAATCTCCCTAAATGAGCCTAATATAAATAAAGCAATAGTAAACCCTAAACCTACACTTATTCCGTCAAGCAGTGAATAAAACGGGTTGTTTTTTGAGGCAAAAGCTTCTGCTCTGCCTAAAACAATACAGTTTACTACTATTAATGGTATAAATATTCCTAACACTTTATGCAGTGAATATAAGTTTGCTTTCATCATCTGGTCAATAATAGTTACAAAGCATGCAATAATTACAATATATGCTGGTATCCTTACATTTTTTGGGATATATTTTGCAATAATAGATATAACTAAATTAGAACCTGTAAGCACTGCTGTTGTAGCAAGCCCCATACCTAATGCATTAACTGCACTTGTTGTTACAGCAAGTGTAGGACAAAGACCAAGCATCTGCTTAAATATTGCATTATTGCTGTATAACCCGTTGACTATTATGTTTTTTACCATATCTATTTTCCTGTAACGCTGTTAATTATTTTCAGGCTGTCTGATACGCCTTGTGCAACTGCACGCGGGCTGATAGTTGCACCGCTGAACTGCTCTATTGTGCCGCCATCTTTTTTTACTGCTATTTTATCTTCATAAGTTAAACCTTTAAATAAATCCAAGAATGACTTTTCTGTTATTTTATCACCAAGCCCCGGGGTTTCTGAATGATAAATTACTGCTACACCATGAATTTTACCAAACTTATCTGTTCCTGTAAGAATAGATATTGCCCCACCATACCCTTGAGTATTAATAACATTTACAGCATAACCTGTTATACTGCCATTATCTTTTGCAATAAATACTTTATTATTATTTATAATTTCATAATCTTTATCAGGCTCATTATTATGATAAGGAAGAATTGATTTAAAAGCTGTTAAAATCTCCTGCCTTTCCTGATAAGCTATTTTATCTTTTGTTACAGAATAAGATAAAGAAAGCATAACTCCTGCTAAAACTGTAATAATAGTTATAGTAAATACAGATTTAAAAAAGCTGTTCATCTCTATCTCCAAACACTTTTGGTTTAAAAAATTTATCAATCAAAGGTGTAAAAGCATTCATTATTAATACAGCAAAGCCTACCCCCTCAGGATAGCCTCCGTAAACCCTTATAACAGTTGTTAATATACCACACCCAATACCAAAAATTACTTTACCTGACCAATACATAGGGCTTGTAGAATAATCCGTTGCCATATAAATTGCACCAAGCAGTAAGCCGCCGCTTATTATATGGTTATATGATGATATTGTAATATTGCTGTCTATATTATTAAGAATTAATGTTAATATAAAAACAGTGCCTATAAAAGAAACTGGTATATGCCATGATATTATTTTCTTATACATTAAAAATATACCGCCAAGAATTAATGCCAGTGGCGATATTTCACCAAGTGAACCCCCTGTTGAAATTAATAACTGATGATAATCTATATTGATATGGTTAATAATGCCGTAAGCAGATAAATCAGTTTTTGCACTGCCAAGCATTGTAGCACCACTTAATGTATCTATATTAGAATAAGCAGGCATATTAAATGAAGTCATTAATGCAGGAAATGATACTAAAAGCACCATTCTGCCTGTTAATGCAGGGTTAAATGGATTCTGCCCAATGCCGCCAAATACCATTTTTCCTACTACTATTGAGAAAAACACACCTATGAAAGCTGTCCATAAAGGCAGGTGAGGAGGCAGAGTCATTGCAAGTAGAAGACCAGTAAGAGCAGCACTTAAATCATTAATTGTTGTTTTTTTACCCTGTATTTTACAAAATATATGCTCTAATAAAACAGCAGATATTATACATACTGCATAAAGAGTTAAAGAATAAAGCCCATAATTTATAATAGAAATAATAACAGAAGGCATAAGTGCAAGTATAACAAAAAGCATTATTTTAAATGTATCCATACTGCTTCTTATATGTGGAGCAAATGTAACATTCATTAACTGTTTCATATTATTTATTTCCTTTTTTATTAGCAAGAAAGACAGCAGCTTTCTTCTTACCAGCTTTTATAGTTTCTGCCAAAAGCCTGACTGACGGGCATATATATGAGCAGCAGCCGCACTCAATACAGCTCATTATTTTATCATCTACATTTTGTTCAACCATATTATGCAGAAAATTTTGTTCAAGTTCACGTGGCACAAGCCCCATAACACATACTTCACTGCATTTACCACACCTGATACATGGTAAAATATTATGACGTTTTTGGTTTTTTAAAAGCAGCACTCCACCTGTTGTTTTTATAACAGGAATATCAAGAGATGCAACAGAACCGCCTGTCATAGGGCCGCCAAATATTACTTTATGACCTTTTTTATACTTATTGCCAGTTCTTTCTAAAAATCTTTCCACAGGCACGCCAAGTGGCATTTTATAATTAGCAGCATTTTCTACTTCGCCTGATATTGTAACAACCCTTTCAAAAAGAGGTTTAGAAAAAACAGCTGCTTCATATAAAGCATATACTGTTGCAACATTATGCAGCAATACTCCTATATCTGCAGGAAGTCTGCCTGAAGGCACTGTTCTGCCAAGAATAGAATATATTAACTGTTTTTCACCACCCTGCGGATATTTTGTAGGAAGTGATACTACATCTATATTGTATTTTTTAGAATTTTCTTTAAATAACTTAATACAGTCTTTTTTATTATTTTCTACAGCAATTATGCAGGCACCAGCTTTTACATGCTCTTTTATCATTTGTGCGCCTGCTAAAATACTTTCATATTTTGCATGCATTAAGGCATGGTCGCACATTAAATAGGGCTCACACTCTGCTCCATTTATAATAACTGTATCAATCGGTTTATTAGGGTTTAATTTAATATATGCAGGAAAGCCTGCACCACCTAAACCAACAATACCTGCCCTGCGTGCTAAATCTGATAAATCACTGCCGCCATCAAGTTTTTTAAAATTTGATGTATCATTATTTATGGCTTTTATAGTACAGCCACTTACCTGCCCTATTGCAGGGTGATAAACTTGTGATATATCAATAACTTGACCATTTACTGGGCTGTGTATTCTTGAAGATAGTCCAGCACCGCACTCTGCCAAAAGCTGACCTCTTTCTACTTCATCGCCTATTTTTACTACGGCTGAAGCTGGTGAGCCAATGTGTTGAACAAAGGGGATGAAAAACTCATCCCCCTCAATAACCTGAAAATCTTTTATAGACGATATATCCGATATTTTATGTCCATTAGGATGAATACCGCCTTTTAAAATATGCTCTATCATTATTTTTCTTTTTGGTACTGTAATACTCGTATATCAGTATCTTTTAATAATTCATCTGCCAGGCTGTCGTTATAATATTCTTCATAGACTATCTTTGATATTTTTGCATTGATAATCATTTTTGTGCATATTGAGCATGGTTTTGTAGTGCAGTATATTGTAGCACCTTCAGTAGAAACACCATATAAAGCTGCCTGAATTATAGCGTTTTGCTCTGCATGCAGCCCTCTGCATAACTCATGACGTTCTCCGCTTGGTACATTTAATTTCTGCCTAAGACAGCCTGTAACTTCGCAGTGAGTTACACCAGCTGGCGCTCCATTATAACCTGTAGCAATCACCCTGGTATCTTTTACCAAAACTGCTCCAACATGACGGCGTAAACATGACGAACGAGTTGCTGTCAGTTTTGTCATTTCCATAAAGTAGTCGTCCCAGCTGGGTCTGTTCATATTAGTATAACCTGCCTTTGTATAAAGGAAAAGCTGCACAAAGTTCTTTTACTTTGCTTTGAACTTCTGCAATTTTTTTATCATCATTGATATTTTCAAATACATCTGCAATGAAATTACCAATTAATTCCATTTCTTTTTCTTTCATACCTCTTGTTGTTACAGCAGGAGCACCGATACGGATACCGCTTGTAACAAATGGAGATAATGTTTCAAATGGAATAGTATTTTTATTTGTTGTAATATTTGCTTTATCAAGTGCAACCTGACAGTCTTTACCAGTTAACCCTTTTGAATGTACATCAATTAAAACAAGGTGGTTATCTGTACCGCCAGAAACTATACGAAAGCCTCTACTTTTAATTGTTTCTGCAAGCTGTTTAGCATTTTTAACAATTTGAGTTTGGTATGCTTTAAAATCATCTGTTAATGCTTCTTTGAAAGCAACAGCTTTACCAGCAATAACATGCATTAATGGACCGCCCTGCATACCAGGAAATACTTGAGAGTTAATTGCTTTTTCATACTGTGCTTTTGCAAGTATCATACCGCCTCTTGGCCCTCTTAATGTTTTATGAGTAGTAGTTGTTACAATATCTGCATAAGGCACAGGGTTTGCGTGAACACCTGCAGCAACTAAACCTGCAATGTGAGCCATATCAACCATTAAAACTGCACCAACTTTATCTGCAATTTTTCTAAACTGAGCAAAATCTATAGCTCTTGGGTATGCGCTGGCACCTGCAATGATTAATTTTGGTTTATTTTCAACAGCTAATTTTTCTACTTCATCATAATCTATTGTTTCTGTATCTTTTGTTACGCCGTAAGGTATAACTTTAAAGAATTTACCAGAAAAGTTTACAGGACTACCGTGAGTTAAGTGGCCGCCGTGAGATAAATTCATACCTAATATTGTATCACCGCTTTGTAATACAGAAAAATATGCTGCAAAGTTTGCCTGACTGCCTGAGTGTGGCTGTACATTTACATATTCTGCACCAAAAAGCTCTTTTGCTCTGTCTATTGCAAGCTGTTCTGCAATATCAACAAATTCGCAGCCGCCATAATAGCGTTTTGCAGGATAACCTTCTGCATATTTGTTAGTAAGAACTGAACCAACTGCTTCAAGTACAGCAGGGCTTACAAAGTTTTCACTTGCAATAAGTTCAATGTGTTCTTCCTGACGGTTTGCCTCTTTCATTAAGGCATCATAGATTTCTGGGTCAAATTGTTTTACATGTTCGTAAAGGCTCATTTTTTTCTAACTCCTTAAAGTTAAATTTATATTAATCTAAATCTAGTTTGCATATACGGCGTTCATGTCTGCCGCCTTCAAATTCTTCTTTTAACCATTCTTTTATCATTTCTTTTGCCAAAGGTAAAGCAACAATATTAGCGCCCATTGCTAAAACATTAGCATTATTATGCTGGCGGCTTAATCTTGCACTGTAAATATCTGAGCATAAAGCAGCTCTAATACCTTTATGCCTGTTTGCAGCAATTGATATACCTATACCTGTACCGCAGATAAATATACCACGCTCTGCTTTGCCGTCAATAATAGTAAGTGCTGCATCATGTGCATAGTCTGGATAATCACAAGATTCTTTTGAATGTGTGCCACAGTCTATAACATTATGACCTTCTGACTGCAAAAATGATTTAATATCTTCTTTTAATGTAAATCCTGCATGGTCTGATACTACAACAATATTCATAATAGCCTCAATTTAATTTAATTCCATTTCTGGATATACTTCATTTATTAATGTATAGTCTGTTATAATATTATCATCATTAATTGTAAAGGAAAAACCATTAAACATTGCAGCTCCTTTTGTTTCCACAGTAAACCTTACAGGAACCTGTTTAGTAAACATTTCTACAACAGGTGCCGTTTCAACACCTATTACAGAAGATTCTGCTCCGCACATACCTGCATCAGTTAAATATAAAGTATTTTTATCAATCATTTTTAAATCATTTGTCTGCACGTGCGTATGAGTGCCGCATATAACATTTGCTCTGCCCTTTGCATAATGACCAAAAGCAATTTTTTCACTTGTTGCCTCCCCGTGAAAATCAACAAGTATAAATGTATCTTTTGGCAGCTCGTTATATATTTTATCAAACATTTCAAAAGGGCAGTTACTCATATTTAAAAATACTCTGCCTAATAAATTAATAATACATATATTTTTATTGTTTACATTAAATATTCTGTAACCTTTTCCAGCTAAACTGCTGCTTAAATTAGCAGGGCGTATAAACGCATCCCATGAATCTGCTAATGATAACGCCTCTTTTTTATCCCATGTATGATTGCCTGCTGTCATAGCATTAAATCCCATATCTTTTAACTCATGATATACTTTATCAGTTATACCAAAGCCAGCAGCAGAGTTTTCAACATTACCGATTACAAAATCATACTTATTATGTGATAAGTGATATCTACATGCTTTTCTTCCAAGCCTGCCTACAATATCACCAATAAAAAGTATTTTCATCTTATATATTAATCCTCTGGTATAAGACCATGATTATAAAACTGGCGCTCTAATATTCTATCATACTGGCTCCAGCCGCCTCCCTCTACATTTTCTCTTTCAAATGCCATATTAAATGAGTTAATTCTTGCATCTATATTATCTACATAGTGGAGAATAAATGCCTCTTTTGTTTTTGGGCGTTTTGGTGAGCCATATTCTAATAAACCATGATGACTGGCTATTAAATGGACAAGTAAATCTCTTGCCTTTTTAGGAAAATCAGGTATGCCTTCAATATATTTATCAACCATGCTTATACCTAAAAGCAGATGACCTAAAAGTTTACCCTCATCAGTATATTCAAAAGAATTATCTATATCAATTTCCTGTATTTTACCAATATCATGAAATAAAGCACCCATAATAGTTAATTCTTTATTTACAACATCTTTGCCGTAAAAATCGCATACTAATGCACATAATTTTACCATAGATAAAGTATGCTCTAAAAGACCATGAATATATGCATGGTGAACGCTTTTTGCAGCTGAGCATTTAGTGAAAAGAGAATATGTTTCCTTATCTGCATAAAAAGCATTACAAAGGCTTTTAAAGTATGAACTTTTTATATGTTTTTGCAATACTGCTTTTAATTCATCTTCCATAGCTTTTGCATCTTTATCAGATTTTGGCAGGAAATCATTAGTATCTTCCCCCTCTAATAAAGTCATATCGCTTACCTTTAACTGAGTAACACCATTATACTGCTGCAGCGCTCCAGTTACTTCTACAATATTGCCACGTGCAGGCTCAAATGAAAGCTTATTGCTGTCAAACATAATAGCATTCATACTGCCGCCCTCTGTATCAGTTAATGTCATACGAATAAAAGGCCTGTTATCTTTTGTTGTATTTGTAACGATATTAAATATCATATATTTTTTTGTAATACCTAAATCCATCTAAAGCTCCCTGTCCTGCGGTGCAAATTCATCTACATTTTCAGATATATCCACAATTATATCACTAATAGATAAACCTTCATTTTGTAATGCATGCATAACCTGCAGAGTAGTTTTATATACAGAATTAGTGCTGAATACAGCACAGTTGCATTTTTCTTTATCAATAGTGCGTATAAGACCTAACCCACCGTAAGAATCTAAAATAGAATTAACTATAATAATATCCTGCTTATTACAGGAAAAGCGTATACGGACCGTATAAAATTCCTTATCCACTATATACATCCAAAATTCATTAAGATTACTTCCACATTATCAAGTTTTTTAGCAATATGCTCTATACTATAATGCAGTGAATTTTCAAGATAAATTCTTTCAAATTTTAAATTTTTAACCATATCTAAAAATATTTCAGGCTTATTTAATATTTCTTGAAAATCAAGTAAGAAAATACCTTTTTCAAAGAAAATATTATCTTTTTTTAGAAATATTTTATCATCAAAAGTAATACCTTCCAAAGAAGAAGATATTTCTCCATGGGAGAAAAAATCTATCCTGCTTGAACCACCACGAGGGCGGTTTTTTATAAAATCATAATCAATAATTGCAGGGCTGTATTCTACCTGACCAAAATCAATTACTAGTTTATCATTATTTTCTGTCATTATCTAACTCTATAGAAAATTTATTTTTTACATTTTCTAATATACCATTAACAAAAGATGCTGATTTTTCATCACCATAATTTTTAGCAAGCGTAACATAATCATCAATAACTGCATAATATGGCGCGTCCCCTTCAAACAGTTCTGATATTCCAAGCCTTAAAATACATCTTTCAATGGCACCTATCCTATCTATTGTCCAGTTTTTATTTATAAGCTCTGATATAATAGCTTCATCTTTTTCTTTATTTTTAAAAGCTGTTTCAAAAAGCTTATCTGCAAAATCTAAAACATCACTAGATTCATCTGCATATTCTAATCTAAATGATGATTTTGTTTCTTCAACAGAATTATCTGCCAAAGCAGCACTATATAACATTTGTATAGCGTAATCACGCCCTTTTGTTCTTTTTCTTTTCATTATAAGTTCATACCTTTATAAAGACTAACCATTTCTAAGGCAGCCATAGCAGCATCACTTCCCTTGTTACCAGCTTTTGTGCCGGCTCTTTCAACAGCCTGCTCTATTGTATCAGTTGTAAGCACACCAAAAATAACAGGTATATTATACTGCATAGCAACTGATGCAACACCTTTTGAAACTTCTGCTGCTACATAATCAAAATGAGGAGTTGAGCCTCTGATAACAGCACCAAGTGTAATTACAGCATCATATTTACCGCTTTTTGCAAGTTTTACACATACAGAAGGGATTTCAAAAGCACCAGGTACTCTGTAAACATGAATATCATCTGTATTAACATTATGGCGAACAAGAGTATCTTCTGCACCACCAATTAATTCTTTTGTAATAAATTCGTTAAATCTTGAAGCAACTATGGCTACTTTTACGCCTTTTCCGTCAAAATTTCCTTCAACTATTTTCATTTTATCCTCTCAACGTTTTATTTATATATCTAATATATGACCTAATTTTTGTTTTTTTGTCTGCATATATTTCATATTTTCGCCACCTATTCCGCACTGAATAGGTACACGTTCAACAATTTCTATACCATACTTTTCAAGCCCTGAAAATTTCCTAGGGTTATTAGACATAAATCTCATTTTACCAACACCAAGTTTTTTTAAAAGCTGAGCGCCAAAAGAATAATCCCGCTCATCATCTAAAAAACCAAGCTTAATATTAGCCTCTACAGTATCATAGCCCTCATCCTGCAGTTTATAAGCTTTAATCTTATTTAAAAGACCTATGCCCCTGCCTTCCTGAAACATATATAATATAACTCCTCTGCCTTCATGCTCTATCATCTGCATGGCAGTATGCAGCTGGTTGCCGCAGTCGCATCTTAATGAGGCAAACCCGTCCCCAGTTAAGCACTGAGAATGAACTCGCACAAGCGGAGGGTTACCCCCTTCAATATCACCTTTAATTAAAGCAACTGCCTCTTTACCGTCTGCTTTATTTTGATAGCCTTCTATTCTAAATGTGCCAAACTCTGTAGGCAGAATTGCTGATGAAACTTTTTCTATTAAATTATCGTTTATTTTTCTATATTCTATTAAGTCCTCAATAGTCAAGATTTTTAATGAATGAATTTTTGCAAATTTTTCTAAATCATTCATTCTTGCCATTGTGCCGTCATCATTCATAATCTCACAAATTACGCCAGCCTGATTTAAGCCTGCAAGCCGTGCTAAGTCAACAGAACCTTCTGTCTGACCAGGGCGGACTAATACGCCACCCTCTCTTGCACGTAAAGGGAAAATATGACCTGGACGAATTAAATCTGTTTTTTTAGATAATGGGTCTGCAAGTACTTGTATTGTTTTTGCTCTGTCAAAAGCAGAGATTCCTGTTGTAACACCCTGCTTTGCTTCAACAGAAACTGTAAAGGCAGTTCCAAACCTGCATGAATTATTTGATGACATCTGCTCTAAACCAAGAGCATCACACCTTTCTCCACTTAAAGCAACACAAATTAAACCTCTGCCATAAGTTGCCATAAAATTTACTTTTTCAGGGGTAACAAAATCAGCAGCAAAAACTAAATCACCTTCGTTTTCGCGGGATTCATCATCTGTTAATATTATCATACCACCTGATTTTATTATATTCACTGCTTCTAATACATTAGCACGAACACTCATATCCATATTTTAACTACCTTTTAAAACCTAAAATTAATGATTTAAGTTTTTCATCTTTATTATCACTATATATCATTTTTTCCACATATCTTGCAATAATATCTGATTCTAAATTAACTATATCACCATTTTTTTTATATTTTAAGTTTGTATTTTCAAAAGTATGTGGTATTACTGCCACTTCAAAACTATTATTTTTTACATCTGCAGCAGTTAAACTTATACCGTCTATTGCAACAGAGCATTTTGAAACAATATATTTATCAATCTGGCTTGGATAGCTTATAAAAAGCTTATAAGAATCACCATATTTTGTAATATTAATAATTTTTCCTGTGCAGTCTACATGACCCTGCACAATATGACCACCAAGCCTTGATGAAAGCGTTAAGGCACGCTCTAAATTAACTTTAATGCCAGGTTTTATATTATTAAGAGAAGTTTTTGCAAGTGTTTCATAACTGATATCTGCCTCAAAAAAAGAACTGCCAAAATCAACAGCAGTTAAGCATACACCATTTACAGCAACAGAATCACCAAGTGATAAATCTTGAGTAATCTTACTGCAGCCAACTTTTAATTTCATACTTTTATCGCCTTTTATTAAGGCGGTAATTTCTCCTAATTCTTCTATAATTCCTGTAAACATATTATTCTGCTTTATAATTTTTAGTAAATTCAACAACACAAGATGTATAATCTTGAAGTCTTGCAGATATTAATATATCACTGCCGCTTTTTGTGATATTATAATCTTTAAAACTTAAAGCCTGCTCCATATTATCAATTCCTGCACCGCCAATAGATGATATGGCATCTTTGCCCCCAATAATTTTTGGAGCAATAAATGCTTCTAATTTATCAACAAGCTTATTATCAAAAAATGAGCCGTTTATTCTGCTGCCTGCCTCTACAAATATATTCATATATCCTGCATCATATAAAGAGTGCATAATCTCATTTAAATCAAGCATACCTGCATTATCTGAAACTGTTATAACTTTTATATTTTTATCACTAAGCATTGAAAGTTTTTCTTTATCTGCTTTTTCTGATGTATAAATTATAACAGGAGAAATATCTGCACTATTTACTATATTTGCATTAATATCTATTTTTAAACTGCTGTCAAGCACTACCCTGTGAGGCTGCCTGCGCGCATCTTTCCTTCTATCTGTCATAAGCGGATTATCTGCCAAAACTGTTCCTATGCCTGTTAAAACCACATCTGATAACCCACGCATTTTATGAACAAGCTCTCTTGATAAATCACAAGTTATCCATTTAGAATGACCTGTTTTACATGCAATTTTTCCATCAATACTTGTAGCTGTTTTTAATGTAACATAAGGTATTTTTAATGTTTGATATTTAATAAAATCCTCTATTAAAAGGCTGCATTTATCTGATAAAATACCATATTCTACTTCTATACCAGCATTGCGTAAAATATTTACTGCCTGCCCTCTGTGTTTTGGGTTAACATCAAGCACACCAATATATACTTTTTTTATACCTGAATTTATTATTTTTTCAACACAGGGCGGCGTTTTACCATAAGTAGAGCATGGCTCTAATGTAACAAAAAGTTCGCAGCCTGAAACATTTTCCCCTGCATTTTTAATTGCATTTACTTCTGCATGGGCAAAACCGTATTTTTCATGAATACCATAAACTGCCTCATTATCTTTTATAACGGCTGCCCCTACTAATGGATTAGTTAAAGTAAATCCTTTCGCATTATAAGCAAGCTCTACACACCTGCTCATAATGGCTTCTTTATTCAGCATCTTTTTCCTTTTTCTTTACAAATCTATTTTCTTCGCCTTTTAAAATACGCACAATATTTGAGCGGTGTTTAAAAATTACAAAGAAAACAATTACTGCAGTAAGCACTTTTAAAGCAAACCAGCTGCTCATTATACATACAGATATAAGCAGCGCCAGTGAGCCTAATATAGAGCCTGCTGATACCATTTTTGTAGCAAGAAATACAATAATAAATACAATAAGAGCTATACCTATTTCTATTGGAGCAAGTGCTAAAAATACGCCTGCTCCGGTTGCCACACCTTTGCCGCCTTTAAAGCCTAAAAATACAGTATAAGTATGACCTAACACTACAACAGCAGCCACTACTAATGTAATAACTGTTTCACCATATAAATAATATGAAATAAATACTGGTAAAAAGCCTTTAAGAGCATCTAATATAAAAACACTTATAAAGCCCCATTTACCAAGTACACGTGCAGCATTAGTTGCCCCTGCATTACCACTGCCTACAGTTCTAATATCTATATTTTTTACAAGTTTTACTATAATATAAGCAAATGGAATTGCTCCTATAAAATATGCTGCTATAATTAATAATATCTGCGGTATTGTAATCACTGTGCAGGCTCTCCTTTATTTTCATTTTTAAAATAATCTCTATAATATACAAAGGCTGAGTATATAGATAAAACTAATGCTATATACATTAATATTTCTCCAAGTAAAAACCAGTTTATACCAAGCCATACATTTTTAAAAGAAAGCATACCTATTGCTACCATTTGGAAACCAGTTTTTAGTTTTCCCCAAATGCCTGCAGCTATAATAATACCTTTACTGGCAGCTAAATTGCGTAAAGCTTCCATAGAAAAATCTCTTGCAAGCATAATTACTGCTATCCACCAGTAAAGCCTGTCTAAATCTATTAAAGCAATTAAGGCAGCAGCTACTAAAATTTTATCTGCTATTGGGTCTAATATTTTACCTAAATCAGTAACCATATTATACTTTCTTGCAATATAACCATCAAGGAAGTCTGAAACACCTGCAAATATAAAAATTATGGTTGCAGCAACATTACTCCAGTCTTTATTAATATAAAGAACTAAAAGATAAATAGGAATGGCAACAACCCTTACTATTGTTAACTGATTAGCAATGTTTAGTTCTAATTTCATACTTCCCCCTGCATAATTTATACTTTTTAAAAAATTAGCCTTCTATAAACTCTATTTTGATAATTTCATACTCTGTTTCACCTTTTGGTGCCTGAACAGTAAAATCATCGCCTTCTTCTTTACCCATCATAGCTCTTGCCAGCGGGGACATAATAGATATTTTACCACTGAAAATATCTGCCTCATCACTGCCTACAATAGTGTATACTTTTCTTTCTTCAGTATCTATATTTTCAATTGTAACAGTTGCACCAAAAGCCACCTTATCGCCAGCCATCTGTGCCACATCTATTATTTCAAAGAGGCTCATTTTATATTCAAGCTCGTTGATACGTGCTTCAATCATACCCTGTCTTTCTTTTGCTGCATCGTATTCTGCATTTTCACTTAAATCTCCATGCCCCCTTGCTTCCTGAATAGCAAGTATTACCTCATTCCTATCTACATTACGCAGTTTATCAAGCTCTGCCTTTAATTTTTCATATCCACCGCGTGTTATAGGTATTCTGCTCATTTACATCTCCTTTATCATTTAATATATTTATTTTTATATCACTAAATAAATATATACTTGATAAATCAAGTATATTTAAAATATCTTAAAAGTATATCATATTTTTTTAAAAAACGGTATAGAAAAAATGCTATTTTAAAATTTTTTGTAAAATCTAAAAACGATTGCAACACATTAAGCAG
>DXAQ01000087.1 GCA_019116905.1 Candidatus Mucispirillum faecigallinarum
ATTTATATCATTTTTCGCAATCGTTTTTAGATTTTACATTTTTTATCGTAAAAATATTAAAACAATTTTAAAATATATTTTAATACTTTAATTTAACTTATTTTTATATAATTATTTACCTGCCAGTAGTAATAGATGACTTTTTTTCTTCAAAATTATGTGAGCCTAAATCAAAAAGCTTTTCAGGTTTATTACCATATTTATTTACTTCATTTGTACCTGGTTTTAAAACAATATATAATAAAAATACTGCATATATAATAGTAGCTATAATATTAAGCTTATAGAAACTAACTGCGTCGAAATACATTAATAAAAAAAACGCTGCTTGAGAAATAACAGAAATAACTATTATGTATATAAATGTAAAAAAACCGCTTTTATTAAAATCGTGGCATCTTTTAATTGTTAAAAAAATAAAAATTATAAAAGTGATAATATTAAGAATTTGTAATGGTAACAGATTATTATTACTTATTACAAAAAATGTATTTATTATATATATGAAAAGTAAGTATAAAGCAGCAACTAAAATCAGTGATAATAAATATGATAATCTGTTTAATCTGCCTTCTATCCCTAAAAATATTGCTGCAAACTTCATCTTTACACCTTTATATATACAAGCATAATATAAATAATATGATACAATCTAGTTTAAAATCATTATTAAGTCAATTAAAAGATATTATTACTGTATGTTATTAAACGTAGTATTAAATAATCTTACTTTATTTATTTTCAATTAAACCTGCAACTCCTACCCCAACCAAACGAAGTGGCACTGTAACTGCATGGTGCGCATCAAAAAGCTCTTTTGCATAATTAAAAATATCATCACCTTTATAAAAAGGCGATTTATAAGTTTTACGCAGAGATTTATTTTCAAACCTAAATGTTTTGTAATGAACTGTGATTACCTTTGCTGCATATTTTTTTAATATTAGTTTTTCTGAAACTTTCTCAGATAATACTCGCATATGCTCATAAATTTCCTGTTTTGATGATATATCATAAGGAAAAGTGGTTGCTTTGCTTATAGATTTATTTTCAAGTTTAGTTTCTTCATCTTCTTCATATATACCTATAACAGCATTAAAAAGCCTGATGCCATAACTGCCTAATAATGATTCTAACTTTTTTTCACCAGTATTAATTAATTCTCTAACTGAAAAAATACCATATTCTGCCAGTTTAGATTCAGTACTTGCCCCTATTCCCCATACTTTTGAAAGAGGAAACGACTCAATAAATGAAAAAACACTGTTTTCTTCAACTATAAAATAACCATTCGGCTTATTTACACTTGTTGCCATTTTTGCCATCATTTTATTAGGACCAACACCTATTGTGCATGTTATATCAAAATATTTTTTTATTAAAAATTTTAACTTTTTTATAAGCAGAATAGTATCAACATTAATATCTGTAATATCTGCATAAGCTTCATCAATAGATGAAACCTGTATCTTTGGAATAATTTTTGAAATTAATTTAAAAATATTGCTGGATATTTTGCCATATTTTTGAAAATCAACAGGTAAAAATACAATATCAGGGCACTTGCTGCGTGCTGCAACACTACTCATACCAGATGATACACCATATTTGCGCGCCTCATAAGAACATGTGCATACTACGCCTCTTTCATGGGTGCTGCCAACTGCTAATGGTCGGTTTTTTAAATAAGGTTTAAACGCCTGCTCACATGATACATAAAATGCATCCATATCTATACACATTATACGATGCGCCATTTATATATATACCTATAAAAATTGGTAACCCTGCTCCCTAAACCTTAATAACATAACATATCTGCCGATTACTTCAAAAGTATCATCAGGTGTAACTGGGATTGGCTGAAAGTCATTATTAGCAGGAAGTAAAAATATACCTTCATCAGTTTTCTTAAATGTTTTAAGAGTAACCTCTCCATTAAGACGAAACGCACCGATTTGACCATTAGAAATTTCTTTGCTTGGCTGGATAAATACATAATCGCCAGGAAGTATCCCTTTATCCTGCATGCTGTAACCATCTACAATTAAAAAGAAACCACCATTAGAATTTCTAAGAAACTCTTTCACAGGAATATATCCTTCTATATTTTCTTCTGCCATAACAGGTGTGCCTGCAACTATTCTGCCGATAACTGGTATGCCTTTATCTTCCTCCTCCTGCATAGTGGTAGTAAGTGAACGAGCTCTGCCTGATGATTTAGTAAGCATCCCCTTAGCCTCTAACCTGTCAAGCATAGCTTTTATTGTGGAGGGAGAACTAACCCCCATACCTTGAGCCATTTCCCTGATAGACGGAGAATAGCCATTCTCTTTATGAAAATCTAAAATAAATTGTAATAAACGCTCCTGCTTATCTGTCATTATGCACCTCGCACATTTGTTCACTAGAACATTTATACTATTTATTTTATATTATTGCAACTATTTTTTATACTTTTCTAAATCGTAAGCTTTAATTTTCCTGTATAAATATGTTCTTTCCATATCTAATATTCTTGCAGTTTGAGTTACATTCCAGTTATTAGCCTGTAATGCTTTTAAAATATATGTTTTTTCAAACTCATCTCTTGCTTCTTTTAATGACGGGCTGTAATTATTATCAACATGTATTTCAATATCATTACTGCCTGAAAGCAGAATATTTGGAGCATCTTTTACATCAAGCACATCATCTTCTGATAATACAACCATTCTTTCAACAATATTTTTTAACTGCCTTACATTACCTGGCCAGTCATAATTTATAAATATATCCATTAATTTATCTGTTATCTGTTTTTCCTGTAAGCCATTTATATTTACAGTTTCCTGTACAAAATGGTTTACAAGCAAAGGTATATCATCTTTTCTTTGCCTAAGTGGCGGCACTTCTATAGGTATAACATTTATTCTGTAAAATAAATCAGACCTGAATCTGTTTGATTGTATTTCCATTTGTAAATCTTTATTTGTAGCAGAAATCAAACGGAAATCAGATTTGATAATTTCATTACCGCCAAGCCTTGAAAATTCACCAGTTTCTAATACTCTTAAAAGTTTAGCCTGCATCATAAGACCCATATCGCCTATTTCATCTAAAAATAATACACCGCCGTCTGCCAGCTCAAACTTCCCTATTTTTCTTTTAACTGAGCCAGTATACGCACCCTTTTCTGAACCAAAAAGCTCACTTTCTATTAACTCAGTAGGAACAGCAGAGCAGTTTATTTCTACAAAAGGTTTATCTGCACGTTTACCAAGCATGTGTATAAGCCTTGCAACATGCTCTTTACCTGTACCATTTTCACCTGTAATTAATACCCATGAATTCATAGATGCAATCTTTTCTATCCTTTCTTTAAGCCTTGTTATCTGCTGGCTTACACCTATTAAATCATACTTTTTAACGTTTTTATATTTAGAGCTTCTTAAATCCTGCATAAGACTTGCTTTATCATCAAGATGCTTAATTATCATCACTATTCTTTCCAGAGATAATGGTTTTTCTAAAAAGTCGTAAGCGCCGTAACGGATAGTGTCTACTGCCGTTTCTATTGTGCCATGACCACTAATCATGATAACATCTATTTCTGGAAAGTGCCTTTTTATTTCCTTTAAACCTTCTGTCCCGTCTATATCTGGCAGCCATATATCTAAAAATAATACATCAAATTTATTTTCCTGTAATTTACGAAAACCTTCTGCATAGTTTAAGCTGTAATCACATTCATATCCTTCATCTTCTAAAATACCCTTAATAGCTGAACAAATATTTTTTTCATCATCAATAATTAATATTTTCATTATAATCCTCTTGGAAGTGTTATTTTAAAATAAGCTCCGCCTTCTATATTATTTCCTGCTGTAATAGTGCCAGAATGTTCTTCTACTACTTTTTTTACAATAGCAAGCCCAAGCCCTGTGCCACCCTGCCTTTTACTAAAATAAGGTTTAAACAGGTTTGGTATATCGTTTTCATCAATACCGCTGCCACTGTCTTTTATATATATTTCTATATTATCATTTATTTCTAATACTTCAATACTTATTATTCCTTTTTCTGTACCTATTATATGTACTGCATTTAAAATAATATTTTGAAAAGCACGTCGCAGCTGTAACCTGTCGCAGTTTATTTCAATTTTACTGTTACAATCAATATTAAATGTAATGTTTCTATAAGTTTCTTTATATAATGATACAGTATCATTTAAAAGTGATAAAAGATTTATAACATGCTTATCTGCCTTTGGGAGCCTTGCAAACATATTAAACTCCTCTATTAACTCTTTTAAACTTTCTGATTCTGTAATAATTATATCCATACATTCATTAATAACGTTTCTGCTGTCTGCATCTGACATTTTAGATGCTCTGCGTTTTACCCTTTCTGCCATAAGTTTAATAGGTGTAAGCGGATTTTTTACTTCATGAGCAATTTTTGTAGCAATATCTTTCCATAAAGCAACTTTTTGAGCGTCAACTACATCTGTAACATCACTTAATAATATTAATACCTGATTTTCATCTCCTAAAACTATTTTTGAAAGGCTCATAAAAAATATTCTATTACCATTTTTATCTGAAATATCAAAGTTTTCAATCATTTCATCTTTATCATCATTCATAAAATCTTTTACTTTATTTAAAACGATTTCATCAAAAGATTTACGATGACTGCTTAAAAATATATCAGCCTTTATATTTGATTTTAATATCTGCAAATCATTTGATAATAAAATAATAGATGAATCAACATTTTTAAATATTGCATCTATATACATATTATCCCTTGATATTTGCTCAAACATTTCTGACAGCACAATATTTTTAGAATAAAGCTCGGTAGTATATGTTTTCATCTGTGCTGCCATGGAGTTAAAAGCTGATACTAAGTCGCCAATTTCACCACCAGTATATTCTTTAACTGTTACATCAAAATTACCACTTGATATTTTCTGGCTGGCTTTTGCAAGCTCCTCAATAGGTTTCGTTATACTTCTTGCAAAAAGCATACTTACCCATATTGAAGAAAAAAGTAAAAGCAGAGAAATCTGTAAAAGCTGCATTATACTTGAATTTTTAACAGGATAAGCAAAATATAAGTTTTGGTTGTATGTTTTTATATCATTTTTTATTTCTTCTATATCATTATAAAGCTGAGGGGTTGTATATTTTAATATTAAAATACCACCCTGCTGATTACTGTTATTATCTGTATAAATGCCTGCCCAGTGAATACCTCTTGCTATATCTTCATAACCATATATATATTTATCTTTTATCAATTCCTGTCTATGAGTAATAAGTTTTTCTAAAAGATATGTATCATAAGAATTATTGCATGTTAAAATTATATTATTACTGCTGTCAAATACTATAATATTTGTAAAAACGTTATTATATACATATCTGCAAATATCACGCGAATATGGAGCAATTTTATCTGCAGAATAAATTTCCTTTTCTGTCAGCAGTGATTGAAAATAATTTAAATAATTATTAAGTTCCTGCCTTTCACTTTGTCTAAAATCATCAACAAGTATACGTGATTTATTAACTATCCCATCTACCTGATTAGCAAACCATTTATTAATACTGTCATTTATAAGCTGGCTTGAATATATAAAGATAATTGTTACAGGAAGTATTGTTACAGCTAATGAAAATATTAATAATTTTATCTTTAATGTGCCACGCTGCTCTGATAATATTTTTACAAGGTTTCTAAAAATAAGCAGCAATAATACTATTACTAAAATAATATTAATATTTAAAAGTAAAAACATAGAAATATTAGAAGATAACGGATAACCTAAATGGGTTATGTTTTTACCTGCAATAATATTAATAATTACTACGATAACAAAATAAAGTATATATCTTCTTAATTTAAGTTTAACATCACCACTTGAAGGTGATGTTAAAAATTTAATAAAATTTAATATTTTATTTTTGATTTTTTCACTTAATAACATACTTAATATAATTACTCTCTAAAATCTCTTAAAAATATTACTTTTGTCATAAATAATTCAGAATCAATACATTGAACATCTTTATTTTTAAATAAAGATAAATATGTTGAAATTTCTTTTTCACTAACTCCTTTTTTTGATAATATGTCTGCCACTTTAACTTTTTCAATACAGTCATAAGGCAGAGAAGTCAGTTCATACGGTGCATCAATATCTAAATCTGTTACAATAGTTTTTCTAAGTTTACCATAAATACCTGTAAGACCAGAATTTTTTAATTTTAAATAACCTGGGTTTTCATATCTTGGCGCTTCTGCAGAGTGAGTAAACCTAATAGATAAAGTGCTTTTTTCAGGCACGTTATCTACCCTGTATGCAAAACCTGCTATATCTTCATTACTTATTAAAAGTTCTGCAATATTATTTCTGTCATATTTTTTTAACACTTTTTCACTTTTGCCGTTTTTTTCTACAATCTCTATTTTTTCAAGAGTATATTTTGGCAGGTATTCGTTTAAAAAATGATTATCCTGTTTAGGAAGTGAAGGCATTATTACACTTTTATCTTTATTCTGTTTTATAGCTGCTGCTATTTTTTTCTCAAAAACAAAAGGTCTTGCTTTTTCTGATTCTAAAAGAGCAGAAGTTGAATGGTCTTCTATTTTATCTTTTCCTTTTTTCAATGTTTCAAAATAATCAAGAACAGCTTTAATATTTTTTTCATTTTTATATAATTCTGGTGCTCCAACATACTGCGCCATCCATTCTGTAACGTATTCTACTTCATAAGCATGTGGATAAACAGAATATTGTAGTGATGATTCTGTTAGATATGTCATATCGCTTGATTTATCATAAGCTAAACCATTCAGTTTTAATGAAGGATATACTGTACTTCTAAGGAAAACATCTTTTTTAGATAAAAAGATTGAAATATCATTATCTGTTTTTGTAACAAATGATGCCGGCTGCATATTTGTAAAAAGCATTTTTTGAAACAGTAAATTTTTAGAATCATCATCGTAAAATGAGCGTTTAACAGGGTTAAAAAGCTCTGATAAATAGCCCAGTTGAAGATTTTTTTCATCTTTTTCATAAGAACGAGCTAAATTCATAATGTAATCACTTGCAAGCAGTTCCACAGCCTGAAAGTTAAAAGACATAAAAAATGAAACATAATCTATGTCATTTACTTTAAAACATGTAGAGCCTTTTTCGCAGTTTTCTACAAATTTACATGTTGGATACGCATATTTAGTATTATCAAATAAGCATGAATAAGTAATTTTCTTTATTTCAGTATTTTCCATTAACGTTTCATAATTACCAGGAACAGCAGCCATACTTTTTGTGCTTAAGTTTAAAGCACTGAATGCCGATATAGTGATAAATGTAAGAATAAATATAGTAAACTTTTTCATATATAGCTCCTACTTATATATAGTATTTATAATTTGTTGTATAAAAATTATATTATTAAAAAAAAATGTTTGCAAGGATTTATAGTATAATGTATATATTTTTTTATTATTTTATTTATGAGGCGTTGCATGAGTGATTTTGAACAGCGAACCGAGGAATACGGCACAGCAATATTAAAACTTGTTAGAGTTAAAGAATCAACAGGCTCAAATACTCGTTTATTCGGAAATATAGTTTTTTCAATGAAACACTATAAAGAGGGAGATAACGAAATGATGCTGGTAAGAATAATACCAGTTTCAAGTAACTCTACCCGCCCAATAAAAAGTACATCAGGCAATGCATCAGACCAGCTTTCCATTAATAAAATGTATGCACTTGTAAACCATAGAAGTAATTCTATTGAGTTTGGTCCTAATCAAGGTCTGTTTCTTGATAAAAATCTTAGAAATAAAGGGATTGGAACATTTGCGCTAAATGAACTTATTGTATGGCTTAGAGAAAACTTTCAAGAATATTCTATTACACCTTTTGATTTTGTTACTGCTGATAATATAGAAGATGATGAAAGAGAAATACGTAATAAGTTTTTAGAAAACTTTGGATTTACTCTTGGGTTTACAGATGTTACTCAAAGAAATGGAACAATGAAGGCAAAAAAACCTTCACTTTTAAAAACTTATATTAATAATGAAAAATTAGAAGAAGTTGATATTGAAAAGTTTTTCTTTAATCTGCTGAATGAAAGAAATAAGCTTGAAAAAGAATATAATGAATTGAAAGTAGAATACGCTGCCAGAGGCGAAGAACTTTTAGGTGGTATGCCAAAAGGTGATTTAATAAAATACACGGTTATCGGTTCAATTGCTGTTCTTGTAATAATGCTTCTTCTAATTTTGTAGAGGTTATTCTTGAAAAAAATTGGTTTTACTACAACTATACCTGTAGAATTTATCCTTGCAGGTGGCAATATTCCTGTTGATTTAAACAATGTTTTTGTATGCAGTAAAAGCCCTGCTCAATTAATAGATGAAGCACAAAATGACGGGCTGCCTAGAAACTTATGCTCATGGATAAAAGGTCTTTACGCTGTTGCTGTAAAAGAAAAAGCCGTTGATGAAGTTATTTCTGTTACAAATGGCGATTGCAGCAACACTCATGCTCTTACAGAGCTTTATTCTGCAAATAATATTACTGTACACCCTTTTGCTTATCCTTATGAAGAAAAAGAACCATATACTGCTTTAAAACAGCAAATGGAAAATCTTGGAAAAGCGTTAGGCGTTACACTTGATGATGTTACAGAATATTCTAAAATTACAGATAAAGTCAGAAAAAAATTAAAAAAAATTGATGAAATGACTGTGCAGGGCTATATTACAGGCTTTGAAAACCATTTATACCTTGTGTCGTCTACTGATTTTAACAGCGATTTAGATAAATTTTCAAAAGATTTAGATGATTTAATTGAAAAAGCATATAAAAGAAATATTGA
>DXAQ01000088.1 GCA_019116905.1 Candidatus Mucispirillum faecigallinarum
ATTAAAATATTAATATAAACTTAATGTAAAATATAATATATTTTGGAGATATAATATGAAAAAAATCTTATTGTTAGCTGTAATGGTAATAGCTACAACAACAATGCTTTTTGGGTGTAAAAAAAGTGAGCCGTCATCAGATACTATAATTATAGGTACAAATGCTGAATTTCCACCATTTGAATACTTAGACCAGGGAAAAATTGCAGGGTTTGATATAGATTTAATGAATGAAATATCAAAAATAATCGGCAAAAAAATTGAGTTTAAAAATATGGCTTTTGACAGCCTTTTAATCGCTATGCAGGCAGGTAAAATAAACTGTATTATTTCAGGGATGACTGCAACAGATGAAAGACGCCAGCATGTTAATTTTAGTGAGCCTTATTTTATATCAAAACAGGCAGTATTAGTTCCTGAAAATTCAAATATTAAAAATTTTGATGATTTAAAAGGCAAAAAAATTGGGGTAGTAATAGGCTATACTGGTGAAATGGTTGTAAAAGATATGTATAAAGATACATCAGAGATTATAAGTTATGAGGCAACAGGGCAGGCTGTTATGGCTGTATCTGCTGGTAAAGTTGATGCTGTTGTATTAGATATGGAGCCTGCAAAAAAATATGCAGCAAATAATGCAGGGCTTGCTGTGCTTGATACTGCTTTGGCAGAAGAAGAATACTCTATTGCACTGCCAAAAGAAAACACTGCCTTATTAGATGAAATAAATAAAGCACTAAATACTCTAAAAGAAAACGGCACATACGATAAAATATATTCAAAATATTTCAATAAATAATATATACTGATAGAGCCTGCATAATTTATGCAGGCTTATATACTTTCTTTACTTTGATATTCCTGCAATAATTTCTTTTATATTTTTTGCAGGAGAAGTATTAAATATTTTTTTATATTCTCTTGTAAACTGAGTAATACTTTCATAGCCTACATTATATGCAGCTTCTGTTGCTGTACAGCTTTTAGAAAGCATTAATCTTTGCGCCTCATAAAGTCTTAATCTTTTTTGATACTGTAATGGGCTCATCATTGTAATAGTTTTAAAATTTCTAAAAAAAGTAGACGGTGCCATATTAACCTTTTCTGCTATTTCATCAATTTGTATGTTTTCTTTAAAATTATTCTTAATATATTCTACTGCCTGATATATTTTATTGCTTTTAGAGCCAAAAGAATAAAGTGCTTTTAAATCTGCTCCAATAGGTCCATTTAATATTCTATAATATATTTCTTTAATTATTAGCGGGGCCATAAAGCATATTTCATCTGGGTTATTATAAATATCAATCAATCTGCTGAATGCTTCAAGCAGTTTATTATCTGCCATACTTTCAGATATTCCTTTAAACACTTTATTTTCTGATAATGTGTTATCTTTTATAACATCTGTAATCATATCATTATCAACTGGAATATAAATAGATAAGTATGGGTTATCTTCTGATATACTGTAAAAATGGGAGGATACAGGGTAATCAATATATGTAATATTATAGGAGCCTTTTTTAAATATAAAAATTTTATTACCAATATAAGTATGCTTTTCACCATTTGATACAAAGATGATACATGGGTTTTGTATACATATATGTGCTTTTTCTGGATTATTTCTTCTATAAAACTTAACATCATAAAAACCTGCATCAATTTCTGTTTCATCAGGCATAATGTTTTTAAGTTTAGCATTAATTTCTTCAAGTAATTTATTATCCATTTTTCACCTTATATAAATATGAGAATTTTAGGCAATAATCTAATAGTATAATATATTGAATAATTTACGATATTGCAATAAAAATAATACATAATATAAAGGAGGCAGAAATGAATAGACGGGAATTTTTGAAAATATCATCAATAGCAGCTCTTGGAGCAGCTGCCGGCTTAAAAGGAGAAAATGTTATGGCGCAGAATAAAACAGAAAATATGCCAAAAAGAGTATTAGGCAGTAATTTTACAGTATCTGCCTTAGGGCTTGGGTGCATGGGAATGAGTGCAAACCATGGGCCTGCAAGGGATAAAAAAGAAATGATGAATCTTATTGCTCAGGCTTACGATTTAGGAATTACATTTTTTGATACGGCAGAAATATATGGACCACATACAAATGAGGAGCTTGTAGGCAGTGCATTAAAGAAAATCAGAAAAAATGTGGCAATAGGCACAAAGTTTGGGCTTTATTATCCTAATGGCAAACAGCTTGAAGATGCAAGACCTGAGCGTATACGTAAAGCCTTAGAAGATTCATTAAAAAGGCTGCAGACTGATTATGTAGATATTTACTATCAGCACAGAATAGATAATAAAGTGCCGATAGAAGATGTGGCAGGTACAATGAAAGATTTAGTGAAAGAAGGTAAAATTCTTCACTGGGGTATGAGCGAACCAAACATAGAAACAATTAAAAGAGCCCATAAAGAATTTCCAGTTACAGCAGTAGAAAACCAGTATGCAATGAGTTTCAGGCGCCATGAGGAGCAGACTTTTAAAGTGATTGAAGAACTGGGCATAGGTTTAGTAGCATACAGCCCACTTGATAGAGGCTATCTGGCAGGTAAAATGGATGGCAGCACAAATTTTGATGCAAAATTAGATATGCGCGCAACATTTCCACGGATGAGTAAAGAGTCCATGGAGAAAAACAGGGTAATAATAAAATTTTTAGAAGAATTAGGCAAAGAAAAGGGTGGCGCTACTCCTGCGCAGGTTGCTCTTGCATGGATACTTGCACAAAAACCATGGATTGTGCCAATACCTGAAACTACAAACCCAGAGCATTTAAAAGAAAATGTAAAGGCAGTAAATATATCCTGGACTAAAAAAGAAATGGAAGAAATAAATAAAAGGCTTTCAAAAATTAAATTATACGGTGAAAGATACACCCCAGGCAGTGATGCTGCAAAAAGTGTATACGACTTAATATAATATTATCATAATAAACTGCTGGTAGATTAATATTTATCAGCAGTTATCAGTTTAATATAACTTAATTTTTATACATATTTCTATATTTAAAAATTATTGATTTTCAAGTCTTTTTTAAAAAAACAATGTTATTAAGGCATAAAATTTGCTAGTTTACAAATAATAAGCATAAATAGGAAAAATGTTCCTGTATATAAGGAGGGGCATAATGGAAATCAATAATAGCAATACTAATATTCAGCTGTTATCAAGTAATAATACTTCCAAATCATCATCAACATCATCTAACAGTTATCAATTAGAAATGGAGAAAGCAGCATCTCAGTTAGCTGCGCAGACAAATGAAGTAAGTAAAACAGAATACAGCGAAGAAGAAATAGCAGAATTTTTAAAAGATAAGCCATATACAGCATTTAACTATAATTTTTATAAAGAATATGCACCTGAGAAAGCAAAAAAATCAATAATTAATGATATGCAGCATTATTATGATGAAATACCTAACCCAACCCGTGAAAAAATAATTTCATACAATATTCATGCAAAAAATAATAATATGACACCTGAAGACATTAAAGCAGACCTTGATAAATATACATTTTTAAAAATGGCAGAAGATATAAATAACGGTTTAAAGGCATTAGATTCTGTAGTAAAATATCGAGAAGATTATGGCATTGATGTTACATTAAATGTGGAAAAAAGTTACTTTGATGATTATTTTGGGTTTAATATATCAATTATGTATCAGGACATAAAAGCAGATGAAAACGGCAATATAATGATACTTCCTAAAAACAGCGATAAGTGGCTTACAAGAGATGAATTTATAGAAATTTGTCCAGATTACGAAGTTTTTGCAGCACGAGCATTAAACAGGGCGTATGGCAGTATTAGAGAAACAAGTCTTGTATTAGACCAGGGTGAAGAAGCATATAAAAAATATGTAGAAAATTTTATAGCAGGGTTAAGTGATGAAGAAATTCAGCTGTTAAAAGATAATGATATATTTGCATCACCAGAATTTCAGGTAACAGGTATAAAGGGTTTAGAGCAGTTTACAAAGGATATAGAAGATATTAATTCTGCCAGTGTAAGAACATGGAGTGGTTTAAATGACATGCGCCAGATGTTATTAGATGTAGCAGAAACGCAGAAATTAAATTTTGTTAAAAGTTTAGCAAGAAGTGATTTAAAAGAAGGTGATATTCCAGGTATTGAACCAAAAATGTATATATTTAATTTTTATGCGAATGTTAGTGCGAAGTATGCTAAATTAATTAGAGAATTAGGTTTAAGTGATTATATAAAAATAGATATAAGCAATATGGATTTAGAAAGAGGCACAATAAATGGTTACGATTTTGATATGGATTTTATTAATGAATATAGTGAATGTTTTTTAAATCCAAAATATGATTATAATTATACTAAATCTTTGCCACAAACTAATGAAGAATATGAAAAAATACTAGCTAAATATGGCACAACTGAAAATATAGAAAAAGCATATTTATATGCACTTGATAATAATTTATCTCTTGACATATTATCCAATGATTACACATCAGCTATAGGTGTAGAAGTGATACCAGTAAGAGAATTACATGATAATTTAAACGGCAGAGATGATTTTATGGAAGCAGTATTTAGTAAAGAAAATATTGAAAGTGCAAATAAAGAAACAAATAGCACAGTAAATATTGAGCTTGATTTAAAAAGCAGATATTTATCTAAATTATCAAAAAATAACAGTATAGATATACTGCTTGATATGGTGTAATTCAATTTAATCTTATTATTTAATTTCTTTCTACTCTCTTATAAAATAATAACTTAATCAAATTTATATATTGAAAAAAGTAATAAAATTCTATATAACATTTAATACTTATAAATAAATATAAAAGGTGATGAATGGGTTTCAGTTGTGGTATTGTAGGGCTGCCAAATGTTGGTAAATCTACTATTTTCAATGCTTTATCAAAGGCGCAGAATGCAGAGAGTGCAAACTATCCTTTTTGCACTATTGACCCAAACAGGGGTGTAGTGCCTGTTCCTGATGAAAGAATGAATTTTATTATTCAGTATGTTAAACCAAAATCTATTGTTCCTACAACTGTGGAGTTTGTAGATATTGCAGGGCTTGTAAAGGGTGCAAGCCATGGGGAAGGCAGAGGTAATCAGTTTTTAACTCACATTAGACAGACTGATGCTGTTGCCCATGTTGTGCGCTGTTTTGAAAATGATGAGATAGTCCATGTGGAAAATAAAGTAGACCCTGCTAATGATATTGAAATCATTAATACAGAACTGCTTTTAGCAGATATGGAAATACTTGAAAAAGCTGTTGCAAAGCATCAAAAAGCAGCAAAAAGTGGCGATAAGGCATTAAAGAAAAAAGTTGAAATATTAGAAGAATTTCTTAAATGTGCAGACAGCGGCAAACCTTTAAGAACTTTATTAAAAGATAATCCAGAATATATTGATGAAATAAAAGAATATAATTTTATTACTATAAAACCTATGCTTTATGTGGCAAATGTTGATGAAGATACATTATCAGAAGATAATGAGCATGTAAAAACTGTCCGCAGGATAGCTGCAGAAGAAGGTGCGGAAGTTGTAAAAATATGTGGTAAAACTGAATGTGAACTGCAGGACTTATCAGAGGAGGAGGCTAGAGAATATCTGCTTTCTCTTGGTATGGAGAAAAGCGGGTTAGACAGCCTTATTAAAAGCGGATATGACCTGCTTGGGCTTATTACATTTTTTACAGCAGGCGAAAAAGAAGTGCGTGCCTGGACAGTAGAAAAAGGTGCAACAGCGCCACAGGCGGCAGGAAAAATCCACTCAGATATTGAGCGTGGTTTTATTCGTGCAGAAGTATGTTCTTATGCTGATTTTGAAAAATATAAATCACTTACTACTGCAAAAGAAAATGGCAGATTAAGACTAGAAGGTAAAGAATATATCGTGCAGGACGGCGATATAATGTATTTTAGGTTTAATGTATAAAATATTTTTAACTATAATAATAACAGTTTGTTTTTCTTTTGTATCTTATGCAGAAGAAAATGCTGCAGCACCGCAGGGTACTGATGAAATGAATACAGAGTTTGCCCCAAATGATGAAGCATATAATCCTGATGAGGCAGGGGCAGCTATGCCAAATATTGGTATATCAGAAGAAAAACCTATTGTGGAAGTTGTGGAAGGTGTCGGGCACATTCCTTATAACAGAATGCCTTTCCGTGCAGGTCCTTCTTTAAAATCAAAGGTGTTAAGGTATTCATCAGGTGCTGAAAAAGTAATTTTAATTGGCGAAACTGATGACTGGTATAAGGTTATAATGTATAATAACCAGGAAGCATATATTCAGAAAAGATATGTAAGGACTACGAAAGTTTTTATGGATGAAACTGTTACAAAAAACAAGATGAATAAAACAGTATCCATTGCTCTTGATGATTTACTTGCTAAGTTTGATGAAACTATTGAAAATTCAAACTATGCTAAAAAACATCAAGCACGTCCTGTATTTAATATGGTAGATGCAAGAAATGTAAGGAATATTGTTACTTTAACATTCCATTATGCATGTGCAGATTTAAATGGCAGGCCTATACCGTCTTACAATGAAAATACTCTTTATGAGTATATGCAGAAACTTGTAGATTTAATATTAGGCAGGCTTGTTTTATCAAATGCAGAACAGTTTAATATTATTATTAAAATACCTGATTTTGATGAAAACGGGAATGTTATTGATTTTGATAAAGAGTATGCAAATATAGTTTTAACTCCTGATAAAGTTAATATTGATAAAATACATAAGGAAAATATATCTATATTAAGTCTTGCAGAATGTAATATCCCTGTGAAAGATTTATTTAAAGTTTTTCCAAAGTAAAGAGGTTTTGTTATGGAATTTACTCACTTTGATGAAAAGGGCGCAAGCCGAATGGTTGATGTAAGCGGCAAAGCTCCTACAAAAAGAGAGGCAACTGCAACAGGCAGAGTAACTATGAATAAAGAAACTTTGCAGCAGATTGTTAATATGAGTATAAAAAAAGGTAATGTATTTGAAGTTGCCAGAATTGCTGCTATTATGGCAGTGAAACAGACGCCTCATTTAATACCACTTTGCCACCCCCTTGCTATAAGTAAAGTTAATGTAGAATTCAGCTATAATATAGATGAAGGGCAGGTAGATATTGAAGTAACTGTCGGGCTTGATGATAAAACAGGTGTTGAAATGGAGGCACTGACTGGTGTTTCTGTAGCTGCACTTACTATTTATGATATGTGCAAGGCAGTTGATAAAGATATGATAATAAGCGATATTATGCTGCAGCATAAATCTGGTGGAAAAAGTGGGGAATATATCCGCAAAAATAAGTAAGCAGGGTGATAAAATGGACTATGCTAAAATATTTGATAACATTGTAAACTCTTTTAAAGATGCATTTAATAAAACAGGTGCAGAAAATGCAGTAGTAGGTATTTCTGGCGGAATAGATTCAGCTTTAACAAGTGCAGCAGCTGTAAAAGCCCTTGGAAAAGAACGAGTAAAGGGTTTTTTTATGCCTTATAAAACATCATCAGAACATTCTTATCTTGACGCATTAAAGCTTTCAGAAAAATATGGCTTTAAGCTGGAAGTTGTAAATATTTCTGCTGCTGCAGATGCTTTTATTGATATGTTTAATAATCTTACGCCACTTAGAAAAGGCAATATAATGGCAAGATGCAGAATGATTGTGCTTTTTGATAAGGCTGCAGAGCATAACGGCATTGTAGCAGGCACAAGCAATAGAACTGAGCTGCTTTTAGGATATGGCACATGGTATGGTGATACTGCATCAGGAATAAATGTGGTTGGTGAGCTTTATAAAAGGGAAGTGTATGGGGCAAGTCAGGCAGCAGGTGTCCCTGAAAGTATAATGAGGAAAGCTCCAACGGCAGATTTATGGCCAGGTCAGACTGATGAGCAGGAGTTAGGTTTTACTTATGAACTGCTTGATAATATTTTATATGATATAGAGCAAAATAATTTCTCAAAAATTGAGCTTTATAAAAAATATGATAAAGAAAGTGTAGATAAAATTATAAAACGTGTTATATCAAGTAGTTTTAAACGTTCTACTCCATTTATCTGCCACAGTGGAATAGATAAAAGAGAAAAAATTAACGAAAATATTTTTTTAAATCTTGATAAATAGTATAAAGATGTCGTATAGTAAAATGATATTATAAATTTGGACTGATTAAAATTTTTATTATATCTTTTAATAATATTTTTGATTTGTCTTTTAATGGAGGCTTTTGTGAACAAATTTACTCAATACTACGAAAGTAAATTCGTAGGTGAGGCACTTACTTTTGATGATGTGCTGGTTACCCCTGCATACTCTGAGATATTACCATCAGATGTGATAACAGCTACAAAACTAACTAACTCTATTACATTAAATATTCCGATAGTTTCAGCTGCTATGGATACTGTTACTGAGGCAAGGCTTGCAATAGCTATGGCTCAGGTGGGCGGGCTTGGGTTTATCCATAAAAATATGTCTATAGAAAAACAGGCAGATGAAGTGGATAAGGTAAAACGCTCAGAAAGTGGTATGATAGTAGACCCTATCACTATTGACCCAGACCAGACTATTGGGGACGCCTGGGAACTTATGACAAAATATAAAATTTCTGGTATACCTGTTGTTAAAAATGGTAAATTATGTGGTATTTTAACTAACAGAGATTTACGCTTTGTAAGAGATACAATGTCTAAAGTATCAGAATATATGACAAGTAAAAATCTTGTTACAGTTCCAGTTGGCACATCATTTGAAGATGCTATTGAGCATTTACATAAACATAGAATAGAAAAACTTTTAGTTGTAGATGATGAATATCGTTTAAAAGGC
The DNA here is from genome assembly GCA_019116905.1 of Candidatus Mucispirillum faecigallinarum. Lineage (GTDB taxonomy): Bacteria > Chrysiogenota > Deferribacteres > Deferribacterales > Mucispirillaceae > Mucispirillum > Mucispirillum faecigallinarum. Next base: position 8,877 of record DXAQ01000088.1, read on the forward strand.
TTAATCACAATAAAAGATATAAATAAAAGATTAAAATATCCGCTTGCATCAAAAGACAAAATGGGCAGGCTTTTATCAGGTGCTGCTGTTGGCACTGCTCCTGATACATTAGAAAGGGTGGCAGAACTTGTAAGTAAAAAAGTTGATGTTATCACAGTTGATACTGCTCACGGCCATTCTCAAAAAGTATTAGACGTTGTAAACCAGATAAAACGCAAATATCCAGATTTACAGGTTGTTGCAGGTAATGTAGCTACAAGTGAGGCAGTTCTTGCGCTTGCAAAAGCTGGGGCAGACTGTGTTAAAGTTGGTATAGGACCTGGCTCTATATGCACTACACGTATTGTAGCGGGTGTAGGCGTGCCACAGATTACAGCAATACTTGACTGCTCTGCTGCTGCAAAAGAAGCAGGCATACCTATTATTGCAGATGGTGGTATTAAATATTCTGGTGATATAGTAAAAGCATTAGCAGCAGGTGCAAACTCTGTAATGCTTGGCTCGCTCCTTGCAGGAACACTTGAAGCACCAGGGGAAATAGAGTTATATCAAGGCAGAAGTTATAAAGTATATCGTGGTATGGGCTCTGTTGGTGCTATGAAAGACGGCTCAAAAGACAGATATTTCCAAGACGGCACTGTAAGCGATGTAAAATTTGTACCAGAAGGTATAGAAGGCAGAGTGCATTTTAAAGGGGAATTAAACCAGACAATTTATCAGTTAATTGGTGGACTTCGTTCTGGTATGGGTTATGCAGGCTGTAAAACAATTGATGATTTACGCAGTAAAGCAAAATTCGTCCGCATTACAAGTGCTGGGCTTTCAGAATCCCATGTGCATGATGTGCAAATCACAAAAGAAGCACCAAACTACTGGGTAAAATAATTTAAAAATATTTATGACTGTTTTGCCTAAAAATAGCAAAGCAGTCTTTTTTATATCAAGTTATTATTGATATATAATATAAAAATATTTAAAACTCTCTCTAAAAAGAGAGTTCTTTTTTTAGGGTAATAATTTGAAAATAGATAACTTAATTGCGCTAAGATACTTTAAAAGCAGAAAACGTAACAGTATTGTATCTTTTCTTTCCATAACATCAGTTATTGGGTTGATGCTTGGCACTGCCACATTAATACTTGTAGTCAGTGTTATGTCAGGCTTTACTAATAACCTTAAAGAAAAAATGATGGGCACAAACTCTGATATTGTTATAACAGATTTTTCGCTTGTGCCTGTTAGAGATTATAAAAAACTTCAAAAAGAAGTGGAAAGTATTAATGGTGTAAAGGCCAGTGCTCCTTTTATAAATACTCAGGCTGTATCTATGAGTGGCAACGGAGTTTCTGGTATAATGATAAAAGGTATTGATACAGAGCAGGAAAAACAGGTGTCAAAAATATCATCATTTATTACATTTGGCTCGCTTGATGATATAAATACCCGCAAAGAGGGGGAGCCTTATGGTATACTGCTTGGAAAAGATTTAGCTTTTTCATTAATGGCAGGAGTAGGTGATACTATTACGCTTATAAGCCCGCAGCTTAGCCGCGGTCCGTTTGGTCTTAACCCTAAAATGAGGAGTTTTATTGTTAAAGGCATATTTGATACAGGAGTATATGAATATAACTCTACATTTTCATATATGAGCCTTGAAGCAGCGCAGGAATTTATCGGCATAAAAAATAATGCTGTTACAGGAATAAGCGTTTCTGTTGCAAAAGGCATAAACCCTGTGGAACTTTCATACACAATCAATCAAAAGATAGAAAATAAATATCTTGCGCGGGACTGGCTTTCTATGAATTCAAGTCTTTTTTCTGCACTGGAACTTGAAAAATATGCAATGTTTATTGTGCTTACATTGATTATTATTGTGGCATCATTCAGCATTGTTTCTATGATTGCTATAACTGTTAAAGATAAACAGAAAGATATAGCAATATTAAGGGCATACGGAGCAAGTGCCTCATGTATCCGCAGTATATTTATAAGGCAGGGACTTTTTGTTGGGATAATAGGCACACTGCTTGGAAATATAACTGCTTTTCTGCTTTCTGTAATTGTTACAAAATATAAGCTGATTAAACTGCCGGAAGATATTTATTTTATGGACAGCCTGCCTTTAAATATTGATTATCATGTATATTTATTTGTATCAGTATGTGCAGTTGTTATAACATTTTTAGCAAGCCTTTTTCCATCAAACCAAAGTGCTAAAATGAATATTGTAGACGGCATAAGGAACGATTAAGGGTAGATATATGTTACTTGAAATAAAAAATGTTTCAAAAAGTTTTGATATGAAAGGCAGTTCTCTTTTAGTTATAGATAATTTTAATTTTAGTACAGATAAAGGGGATTTAATAGCATTAACAGGGCCCTCAGGTGCTGGAAAATCTACACTTCTTCATATAATAGGCGGGCTTGATAAGCCTACAAAGGGAAGTATAATATTTAATGATATTGATATATACAGTATGAAAGAATCAGAGCTTAATATTTACAGAGGTAAAAATATGGGCTTTGTATTTCAGTTTCATTATCTTTTAGAAGATTTTACAGCCCTTGAAAATATAATGATACCTATGCTGATTCATGGAGCAGGTAAGCATGAGGCAGAAAAAAGGGCTGAAGAATTAATTAAAAGTGTTGGGCTGTATGATAGAAAAGACCATTACCCGTCAGAGCTTTCAGGTGGCGAGCAGCAGCGTATTGCAGTAGCAAGAGCCTTATCAAATAAGCCTGAAATTATACTTGCTGATGAACCTACTGGCAATCTTGATAAAGCAAACAGTTTAGCTGTTTTAGAGATATTAAAAGAGCAGGCAGCAAACGGGGTATGTGTTATAATTGTTACCCATGATGAATATATTGCATCAGAATGTAAAAAACATATAGTTATGCAAAAATTATAGGTTAAATATGAGTGTATTATATTTTTTTGATTTATTTGGGACATTTGCTTTTGCAGTATCAGGCGCACTGCTTGGAGTAAAAAAGGATATGGATATATATGGTATGTTTGTGCTTGCTATATCTGTTGGTGTAGGTGGCGGCACTATGCGTGATATGATGCTTGGAAGAACACCTCCTTTTGTGCTTACAGATATTAACTATATGCTTGTTATTGCAGCAGCTACATTACTTGTATTCTTTTTAAACTCCATAATGGAAAAAAGCATATCCATGAAAACATTAAATATTGCTGATGCTGTGGGGCTTGGGGTATTTACAAGTATTGGTGCAAATGTTGCATTATCATGTCATGTAGAATGGTATGGTATTATCTTCTTTGGAGTAATGACAGCAACAGCAGGTGGTATGATTAGGGACACGCTGGCAGGTGAAGTTCCTTTTGTATTAAAAAAAGAAGTGTATGCATCTGCAAGTATTATAGGCGGAATAATATTTATAATACTTTATAAAACAGGTGTAGGTTTAAATATGAATATATTAATTACATCTGTTATTGTAACATTAATAAGAATTTTAGCAATTTATAAAGACTGGCATCTGCCGCATTTTAAAGGAGCAGGTAAATGAAAAAAATAGGCATAATTGGTGGAAGCGGGCTTGAAAATATAGCAGGCCTTTCTTTTTGCGGGGAAGAATATATTCATACTCCTTATGGAGACCCCTCAGATAAATATAAAGTATATAAAAGCAGCGATGCAGAAATTTATGCTTTATCAAGGCATGGCAACGACCACAGGTTTGCGCCACATCAAATAAATTATAAAGCAAATATATATGGCTTTCATCAAGTGCAGGTCAGCGAAATTTTATCATTTTCTGCTGTTGGTGGTATAAATTTTAATTATAAAAATGGCGATTTAGTATTAACTGATGATGCAATAGATAATACTAACAGGTCAGATATTACATTTTATGATAAAACAGGCAGTGTTATTCATATTGATATGAGCATACCATTCTGCCCATCAGTCCGCGCAAAATTAAAAGAAAGTGCAGCATTATGCGGCATAGATTTAATAGATAAGGGTACTTATATCTGCACAAACGGACCGCGTTTTGAAACACCTGCTGAAATAAAAATGTATAGAATATGGGGTGCTGATATGGTTGGAATGACATTATTTCCAGAGCTTACTTTATCAAAAGAGCTGGGTATATGCTATGCTAATATAAGTCTTATTACAAATGCAGCATCAGGTGTTGAAGAAAACAGAAAACTTACAAGCGATGAAGTTATTGAAGAAGCAAAAAGAAATACTTTAAAAATTACAAAAATAATTGAGCAGTATATAAAATATGATAAAAGGGAAAGCTGTGAATGTAAAAATATTTTACAGGGTGCAGCTGTAAGTAAATAAGTATGAAAATAGAAGAAAACGTATTACTAAAAGATTATACAAGCTATAAAACAGGAGGCCCTGCAAAATATTTTGTCATGTGTTATTCTACTGATGATGTAAGGCAGGCATTAAAATATGCTTACGATAATAATCTTGATTATGAAGTTATTGGTGGTGGTTCTAATCTTTTAGTAAGTGATGAGGGTTATAACGGACTTATTATAGCTACTTCCAAATTAAACAGATATATTATAAATTACGGCAATAATATTTTAAAATGCGGAGTAGGTATAAATTTAGCAGATTTAGTATATTATGCATGCAGTCATGGACTTGCAGGAATGGAGGCTATGGCAGGAATACCAGGCACTCTTGGGGGCGCTGTGAAAATGAATGCAGGGGCATATAATCAGGAAATAAAAGATACAAATATTAATGCTGCCCTAATGGATAAAAACGGTAATATAGTTATAAAAAGTAATGAAGAAATAGGCTATGGTTACAGGTTAAGCCCTGGCACAAATGGATATATTGTTTTATGGGCAGAGTTTTTATATAATAAATCAGAAAGCGGTATTCTGCTTGAAAAACGTAAAGAAATACTTGAAAAACGAAAAGAAAAGCAGCCGCTGCATAAACCTTCCTGCGGCTCAGTTTTTAAAAGACCTGAAGGCAATTATGCAGGCACTTTAATAGAAAAATGCTCTCTTAAAGGGTATAGAATAGGTGGGGCAGAAGTAAGTGTGAAACATGGAAACTTTATATTAAATGAAGATAATGCCACAAGTGAAGATATTTATAACCTGATTAAATATGTTCAGGAAACAGTCTATAATCAAACAGGTTATAAATTAGAGCCGGAAGTTAGAATGATTGGCTTTAAAAAATAGTATTATTATCGTGGGAATATTTTGATTTAATAATATTGATTTTTTTACATGCAATATTATCGTCATTTTTTTCAGGGCATAATGATTTATAATAATTTAATGCTGTTTCATAATATTTAACTGCCATTTTATAGTTTTGTGCTAAATCATCGCCGCTTATGTAAATATCTGCAAGGTTGCTGCAAAATTCACTGTTTATTTCACATGCTTTATTAATGTAAGTAATACCTTTTTCAATATTTTTTTCAATTTCTGCCATGCTTTCATTAAACCCTGTAAGGTATGTGTTGCCAAGAGTTAAACATGCTGAAGCAAGATTTAATTTACATGCTTTATCTGTAAAGTAAATAAAGTCTGTTATATTATCTGCATTTATTCTTGCCATGTAGTAGCAGCTTATATTATCACCTAACTGGCATGCTTTAATAGATGCGTTATCTGCTTTTATTAAGTCTTTTTCTGTGCCTAACCCTTTTTCATATAAATAACCTAACATTTTGCAGGCATCTTTATTATTTTCCTGGCAGTACATGTTTGTTAAGTTAAAGGCTGTTATATAATAATTTTCAGATATTTTTATATCCTGCTTAACTATTTCACCTGTTTTATAAGCTTTTGCTAAAAAAAGGCATCCTTTATAGCTGCCTTTTTTACATGCTTTTTCATACGCTGGTAAAGCTTTATTATATTCCTTATTTTTATAATAATTTTCTGCACTTGATAAATATTCTTCATGAGTTTTAGAGCAACCAAAAAGAGTAATAAGTAATAATAAAAGAACTGCTGTATATTTTTTCATATATTCGCCTTAAAATATTTTTTGGTGATTATATCATATTACTATGATTTATCAAGAGAATATTATCAACGTGATTGTGATAAAAATAAGTATTTATAAATTTTTACTTTGCAATACTTTTTATATCGTGATATATTACTAATCTTAAATGATATAGTAAAGGGAGTATTATGAATAATCCGTTTCAATTAGATTTTCATACGCTTATAGAAAAAGCTGATAAAATAAGGCAGTCAAAGTGGGGTAAAAAAGTTTTTTTTGTCCGCAATCTGCATTTAAATTATACTAATATATGCGTAAGCCACTGTAAATTTTGTGCCTTTGCTAAAAATAAAAATGAAGATGGGTCTTATAATATGACTCCAGATGATGCTGTAAAATACGTGGCACAAAAGGGCAGTGATGCAAAAGAAATACATATTGTTGGCGGTCTGCATCCTGATTATCCATTTGAATATTATCTTGATATGGTGCGCGCATTAAAAAGTAATTTTCCTGATAAAACTATTAAGGCGTTTTCTGCTGTTGAGATAGATTATTTTTCACGAATTTCAGGTAAAAGCATAGCTCAGGTATTAGAAGAATTAAAAAAAGCAGGCGATGATATGATGCCTGGCGGTGGTGCTGAAATTTTTGAAGACAGTGTAAGGCGTCAAATATGTCCTGAAAAAATACCTGCTTCCAGATGGCTTGAAATCCATGAAACAGCACATAATACAGGCTTTACTACTAATGCTACAATGCTTTATGGTCATTTAGAAAATGATGAAGATAAATTTAAACATCTGCTTGCTTTAAGAGAGTTACAGGAAAAATCATTAAGCCGCGGTTTAACTGGGTTTTCTGCATTTATTCCTCTTTCTTTTCAGCCTGATGATACTTTCCTGCATGGTAAGTTTCATGCTACAGGAGTAGAAGATATTAAAACGGTAGCAGCTGCACGTATAGTGCTTGAAAATATACCCCATATAAAATCATACTGGGTTATGCTTGGTCATAAAACGGCGCAGATTGCACTGCGTGCTGGTGCTGATGATTTAGACGGCACAATTGTAAAAGAAAATATAGCTCACGCAGCAGGCGGTAATACTGATGAGGCAATGACTGCAGAACAGTTAATATTTATGGTTAAATCTGCAGGTATGGTGCCTGTGGAACGTGATTCTTTTTACAGGGAAGTACAGGTTTATGGCTAATATATTAATATTAAATCCATCTGTAAATATGCGCCTTGCAGCTATGGAAATGAAGATGTATGGCATAAATGTGCAGTTTTCATATTCATTGGATATACCTGTAAGCCATGCAGAGCGTGTTTTCTATTTTCTTTCAGGTGTAAATATATGCTTTACTACTGAAATACAGGGGGAAATGGAAAGGGAAGACAGAGTTTATCTTTTTAAACGCAATTTATTTTCACGTTTTAAAATGATGGGTTTTAAAAAAAATATGGAATCTTCCTACCCTGAACTTTCCAGCGGCACTTTTACAGACCTTCTGCTTTTTAAAAGAAGTGTTTTAAGAAACGATGAAAGTCAGGAACATGATAATAAGTTACAGTATGCATCATATTCAGATGCTGTATCAAGCAGCAGGGACAGCATAATTCTTACAAGCCTAGTTATAGGTCAGGGTAGCGAGCATATCTGTATATGGGATACTGATTTTGATTTAACATCAACATTTAATAATGATTATTTTGTATTTTTTGCAAATAACAGACGAATAGAAGCTTATGCATCTGCAGGTAAACTTGTAACAATAGGAAAAGGGGCTGGAGAAAAGCATATAGAGGCTTTATCTTACCTTGTACCTATGATTAGTAAGTTTACATTTAATAAGGTTGAAGAAAAACAAATTACGAGAAATTTTAATCCATGGGTAGTTTCTATACCAAATGCAGAAGGATTTTTAGTAAATGATTACAGTTTTGGCAGTTTATCTGTATCTATGCCTTCTGCCTGGTATGACAGGTTTGCAAACTTTATTCATAATCATACAGTGGATAAAAATAAAAAATAAATTAATATATACTATATAGAGGTGAACTATGAAGATAAAAACGGCTGTATTTCCTGTTGCTGGGTTTGGAACAAGAATGTTGCCTGCTACAAAGGCGATACCTAAGGAAATGATTACTTTAATAGATAAACCTCTTATTCAATATGCAGTTGAAGAAGCGATAGATGCAGGTATTGAAAGAATTATATTTATTACAGGACGCACGAAAAAAGCTCTTGAAGACCATTTTGATGTTAATGTGGAACTTAATAATCAGCTTGAAGCATCAGGCAAAATTGATATATTAAAAGATATGAAACGAATAAGCGAAATGGTAGATATAATTTATGTCCGCCAAAAATATATGCTTGGTCTTGGCAACGCTATTATGTGTGTAAAAGATATTGTCAGAGATGAGCCGTTTGCAGTTATTCTTCCTGATGATATTATTCTTTCAAAAACACCAGTAACGAAACAGCTTATGGAATGTTATGATAAGGTAGAACGTCCAATTATTTCTTTAATGCCTGTTGCAAAAAACGAAACATCAAAATATGGAATTGTAGAAATCAAGGAAAAAATAACAGACAGATTTTCACGCTTAAAAGATATGGTAGAAAAACCTGTAAGTAATCCGCCATCTAACATGGCTATTATAGGCAGATATATATTAACTCCTGAGGTAGTAAGTGCACTTTCAAAAATAGAAAAAGGAGTTGGTGGCGAATTACAGTTAACAGACGCTTTAAGATATACTGCTACATACCATGATGTTTACGGCTATGAATTTGAAGGCAAAAGGTTTGACTGTGGCACAAAAACAGGTCTTTTGGAAGCTACTATAAACTTTGCAGCTGATAATGAAAAGCTAAAAGTTGTTTTAAAGGAAACAATATCTTCTTTAAATCTTTTTTAGGTGATAAATGTTTAGCATATTTAAAAACAAAACATCAAGACTTCGTTTTATTGCAAGAATGAGATTAAAGCTAAAAATGATGCTTTCCCTTGATGTTTCGCCCCGTGTTCTTGCAAAAGCCTCTGCTTTTGGGGCGCTTATTGGTATATCCCCATACATAGGTGCTCAAACATATATTGCATTATTTGTATCAAGCTATTTTAATCTTCCAATATATCCTTTAATGATAGGTGTTTATATAACAAACCCAATCACAATCCCATTTATCTTTGCTTTTACTACAAAAGTAGGGCTTATGCTTTTAGGAATGGACAGCTCTTTTACGTTTGACTGGGATAATGTAACTATATCTTCTCTTTTTGAAGCAGGCAAAACGCTTTTTATTCCTTTCATAGTAGGTACGCATTTTGTAGGCATAGTGTGTGCTTTTTTTACTTATTTTATAATATATTTTATAGCAAAAAAATATAAAGTATATAAAGGGCAGGACGAAAGCGGCAAAGCAAAATATGGCTTAAAATAATAAGCTGTCTATTATTTTATAAATATTTTTATTTTTCAATT
>DXAQ01000089.1 GCA_019116905.1 Candidatus Mucispirillum faecigallinarum
CGACATATTTTGTCGTTTAATTGCTATAAAATATTAAGATATAAGATTTATTTGAAAATAGATATGAAGAATAGATATATAAATGATTTAAAAGTATATAATAAATAGCAGGATAAATTGATTTAGGTTAAAATATATTTAATATGGTTATAATGCAGACATATACATAACATTATTAATAAATATGGAGAAATAAGTGGCAATAATTAAAAATGATATAAAAAATTTAGAAGAAATATTTAATCTAGATAATCTTAAAATACCATATTATCAAAGACCGTATGTATGGAATGAAAAATCTATAACTATATTATTTAATGATACATATAACGCATATAAAAGCAGTCAGGAAGAATACAGACTTGGAACAATTATTCTGCATTATGATAAAAATGAAAATAAATTAAACATAGTAGATGGTCAGCAAAGGTTGATTAATTTAGCTTTATTGTTATACAATTTAGATGCAGAAAGTAAATCAATAGAAGAAAAAGTAAATAAAATTCCTTTATTAAAGGAAAAAGTAAATGATATTTCAAAAAGATATATTAAAATAAACAATGATAAAATAGAGAAATTAATAAGTAGTTTTAATAGCGAAGAAAAGAAGAAATTTCTAGATTATATAAAAACAAACTGCACCTTTGCTGTTATAATAACAAATGATATAGCAGAGGCATTTCAGTTTTTTGATTCTCAAAATTCGCGTGGTAAATCACTTGCTCCTCATGATTTATTAAAAGCATATCATTTAAGAGAAATGAATAATTTATCTGAACATGAAAAAGAAGAAATTGTAAACCAATGGGAAAATATTGATGATAAAAAACTTAAAACACTTTTTGCAGATTACTTATACCCAGTAATACAGTGGTATAAGGGAAAAAATGGAATAAATTATAATAGTAAGAAAATAGATGTGTTTAAGGGTATAAAAGAAAATTATGAATATAATTATTCTAAGTATCATTTATTTAGTAATAGATTTGTAGAAATAAGTAAACATGAGTTATTAAGTATGGGGTATGACTTAAATATAAACCAGTTTCAATTAACACAGCCAGTAATAGCAGGTAAGCATTTTTTTAAATATGTTTTACACTATAATAATTTATTAGATGAAATCATAAATAAAGTAAAAAATGAAAACCTGCCAGATAAAAGAACTGGGGATAAATATATAAAACAATTATATCTTTGCGTATTATTATTTTTTGCAGATAGATTTAATACTGCATCATTAGATGAAAATTATATGCATATTATGTTTAAATGGAGTTATGCTCTGCGTCTTGTTATGAATTCAGTTTATAGAGAAACAGTAAACAAATATGCATGCAGCAAACATGATAGATTAGATAAGCATAACAGCATATTTAAAGAAATAAATAATATGATGAAACCTGATGAAATAGTTAATATTAAATTAATGAATTTAAATGAAATTACAATTAAATATAAAAATGATTATATAATTTCTAAGTATAATAAATAGATAGATATTGAGGCATAGAATGAGTGAAGATATTGAGCTTATAAATATTAACAGCATATTTAAAGATGAGTATATTATACCAATTTATCAAAGAAAGTATGCATGGGAAAATAAAGAAATAGAGCAGCTCCTTGAAGATATTATTAATGCAAAAGGAAATTATTATTTAGGCACCTTAATTACAAATAAGCAGGAAAGTGGAAAATATGAAGTAATAGATGGGCAGCAGCGGCTTACAACTTTATATTTATTAATGCTTAATCTAGGTAAAAATGATAAACCTATTCAATTTGAAGCAAGAAAAAATTATGATAAAGCATTAAAAAGCCTAAGAGATAATAATGTTGAATGTGGTACAGTAGAATTAAAGAATGGTTATGAATGTATAGAGCGATATTTACATAATATAGAACATAATTTAAATACAAAATTAAGTGAAGTATTTATTCTTAGAGTGCAGGTTCCTAAAAATACAGATTTAAATAATTATTTTGAAGTGATGAATACAAGAGGTGAGCAGTTAGAACTTCATCACATAGCAAAAGCAAGAATGATAAGTAAACTTACAAATGACAGCGATAAAAAAATTGCAGCTGCAATATGGGATGCCTGCGCTGATATGGATTCATATATGATTGTGAATTTAAAGAAATCTATTAGAGATAATATTTTTGAGAATGATTTATCAAATTTTATAAATGATTTTAAAAAAATACCTGAAAATATAAAAGACACATGGGATATGTTATCTGATAAATTTAAAGAAATAGATAGTGTAATAAATGAAACATCTATAAATGAAATAATTAATGGTAATGAAAATTATGATGAAAACAGTAAGCAAAATAAAAATGAAGATGATATTCCTGATTACAAATTATCATCAATAATATCGTTTCAATATTTTCTATTATACGTTAATGCTGTTTTATTAAATAATAATGAAGAACAGACCAATTTATATGATGATAGAAAACTTTTAGATAATTTAGAAAGATATTATGAAAGTGAAGACAGCGAATATAAAGTAAAAGAATTTATATATACAATGATGCAGTGCAGATTTTTATTTGATAAATATATAATTAAAAGAGATACGCAGGACAGCGATGAAACAAAAGTTATATTAAGAAAATACAAAAAATATAAAAGTGGTATTCAGTTAATCAATACATTTTCTAAAAAAGAGGGCACAGGTGAAGAAGAAAATGATGATGAAAATGATACTGCTCAGGACAGCCTGATTATTTTAGAATCAACTTTACGTATTACATATACATCACCAAGAAATATGCAGTGGATAACAGAACTTTTAAAATATTTAATGAAAAATGAAAAAATTACTGTTGGTAATTTAATAGAGTTACTTGAAAATTACTGCATAAATAGAATAAATTTAGATAAGTTAAGTTATGGCAATATTGAGCGGATTGTATTTACATATTTAGATTATCTGCTTTATCGTGATGGATATGCTATAAATGGTAAAGAGATAATTAAAAAAGAGGGTGATTACAAAGTTTATTTTAGAAACTCTGTGGAACATTTTTATCCAAGAAATCCAGACAGTGATAATAAATGGAGTGATGATGAATTAAACAGCTTTGGCAATCTTGCTCTTATTACCCCATCAGCAAATTCAAAATTTTCAAATTTAGACCCAAAAGCAAAAATAGTTAATATGAAAAATATTGAGCAAAGCCCGAAATTAAAAATAATGGCATCATATATTAAAAATGGTGAAGACTGGATACCAGATATGGCAAAAGAACATGAAAAAGAAATGTGTAAAATTTTAAAAAATGAAAAAAATAGAAAAAATAATTTAATATAATATTTTATTATATAAGCTGTTTAAATATATCATAAATCAATAAAATGAACTGCTTTAAAGATATTAAGAAGATTTTTAAAACTATTTTTTTATAAAAAGTGATATTTTTATTTGCAAAATTTGTTTATATATGGTATCAATTTTTTTTATAGTGTATTTTATTAAATAAAAGGCGGTAAAAATGTTTAAGAAGATTGAGGAAATTTTTTCTATTCCAGAGCTAAGAAAACGCATATTAATGACATTAATGCTTTTAGCAGTATTTCGCATTGGTGCACACGTTCCAACACCTGGCGTTAACGGGCAGGCATTATCTCAATTTTTCCAAAATGCAGGAAATAATCTTCTTGGTTTTTTTGATATGTTTACAGGCGGTGCTTTAGAAAAACTTACAGTTTTTGCTATGGGTGTTATGCCTTACATTTCAGCATCAATCATTATGGAGCTTTTAGCTGTTGTTATTCCAACACTGGCAGAGCTTAAAAAAAGAGGCAGTGAAGGAAGACAAAAAATCACAAAATATACAAGATATTTAACTGTAGTTGTTGCAGTAATTCAAGGCCTTGCAATATCAATAGGTATTGAAAATATGAGAGCACCAGACGGTTCACCAATCGTATTTATGGACGGCTGGCAGTTTAGGTTTATTGCTACATTAACACTTACTACAGGCACAATGTTTTTAGTATGGCTTGGTGAAAAAATCACATCTTATGGTGTTGGTAATGGTATGTCATTAATCATTATGGCAGGTATTATTTCATCATTTCCTGGTGCTGTTGTAAATACATTTTCATTAATGGAAACAGGCACAGTTCAAATCATTCCATTAATAGTTGCAGTTGCAATAATGGTAGGAGCTTTTATAGCTATCGTATTTATGGAAACATCTCAAAGAAGGCTGCCTATTCAGTATGTGCGTAAAGGTAATGCGGGCGGAACAGTTAATGCAGGTAATTCATATCTGCCATTAAGGCTTAACCCTGCAGGTGTTATACCTATTATCTTTGCATCAACACTGATTACACTGCCTGCTACTCTTGCAACATTTATGCCGCAGGATCCATTTGTGCAGAAAATTAACTTTTTCTTTTCACCTGAATATCCTGTATATTATGTTTTAGATTTAGTGCTTATAATATTCTTTACATATTTTTATACATCAATTATCTTCAATCCAACAGATATTGCAGATAATATAAATAAATCAGGCGGCGTTATGCCTGGCAAACGCCCTGGTATTGAAACAGCTAACTATATTGACTATGTACTGACACGCTTAACATTTATTGGTGCAATATATTTAGCAATAGTATCTGTTATGCCGCAGTTGTTTATTAGAGCTTTTGGACTGCCATTTTACTTTGGCGGCACAAGCCTTTTAATTGTTGTTGGGGTTGGTCTTGATGTGATACAAAAGATAGAATCTCACTTACTTACTCATAATTATGACGGCTTTCTTAAAAAAGGCCGTATTAGAGGGAGAAACTGGTCATGAAAAACATTGTATTTTTAGGTGCACCTGGTGCAGGTAAAGGAACACAATCAGAATTATTAATCAAAAAGTATGGTATTGTTCAAATATCTACTGGTGATATGTTAAGAGCGGCTGTAAAAGCTGGCTCGCCTCTTGGTAAAGTTGCCAAAGAATTTATGGACCAAGGTAAACTTGTAACTGATGAAATAATAATTGGTTTAATGAAAGAAAGACTTGCTCAGCCAGACTGCAAAAATGGTTTTATATTAGACGGCTTTCCAAGAACACTGGCACAGGCAAAAAGCTTAGATATTATGCTTCAAGAAGATATGAAAACAGAAATCACTCATATTATAAGCCTTGAAGTTCCTGATGAATATATTGTTGAAAGAATAACAGGCAGAAGAACAAGCCCGATTACAGGGAAAATTTACCATATTAAATACAACCCACCTGCTGTGGAAGGTATGGCAGAAGACGGCAAAACTCCTCTTATTCAAAGAGATGACGATAAAGAAGAAACAGTTAAAAAACGTCTTGAAGTTTTCCATGAACAGGCAGATGCATTAAAATCATACTATAAATCAACAGGCAAATTATTTATAGTTGACGGCACTAAATCTCCTGAGGCTGTTTTTGCAGAAATAGAGGAAATACTTAAATAACAATGGTTGTATTATACTCTAAAAGTGAAATTGAAAAGATAAAAGAGGCCTCTCAGGTAGTAAAAGAGGTCTTTAAACAATTAAAAGAATATATAAAACCAGGAATTTCAACAAAAGATGTTGACAAACTGGTGGAAGATATTATATACTCAATGTCCGCCATCCCATCAAGTAAAGGTTATTATGGGTTTCCAGGTTCATGCTGCACGTCAGTAAATAATGTAGTAGTGCATGGAATACCTGATGATAAAACAATACTGAAAGAAGGCGACATTATAAGTGTCGATGTGGTAGCCAAAAAAGACGGCTTTCACAGTGATGCTTGCAGAACTTTCCCAGTTGGGAAAATTAGTGAGGAAGCAGAACGCCTTATAAAAGTTACGAAAGAATCTTTTTTTAAAGGCGTTGAATTTGCAAGGGTAGGAAATAGAATATCGGATATTTCCCATGCTATCCAAACCTATGTAGAAGCGGCTGGCTTTGGTGTTATCAGAGAATACCAGGGGCATGGGATTGGCAGAAATATGCATGAAGAACCTTCAATTCCAAACTATGGTAGACCTAACCGTGGTTTTAGATTAAAACCTGGTGCGGTATTGGCAATTGAGCCAATGGTTACATACGGTGATTACTCCATTCGTATCTTACCTGATAAATGGACAGCAGTTACCACCGATAATTCCATTGCAGCTCACTATGAGAATACTGTGGTTGTTACAAATGATGAACCACTTATTCTAACAATTGAAGATGAAGCCTAAATTTTGGTTTCACAAACGCAGTGTTGAGGAGAAGAGAACACAATGAGTAAAAAAGATGACGTTATTGAGACATCGGGCGTAGTAGTTGAAGCTTTGCCAAATGCTCAGTTTAAAGTTACTCTTGACAATCAACATACTATTCTTGCCCATTTATCAGGCAAGATGAGAATGAACTTCATTAGAATCTTACCAGGTGATAAAGTTACAGTTGAGCTTTCACCTTATGATTTAACGAAGGGCAGAATAACATATCGGCAGAAATAAACGGAGCAGACAAATGAAAGTAAGAGCTAGCGTTAAACCGATTTGCAGCAAATGCAAGATTGTGAAAAGGAAAGGGGTAATCAGAGTAATCTGTGAAAATCCCCGCCACAAACAGAGACAAGGCTAAGGAGGCGAATAGTGGCGCGAGTAGCCGGAGTTGACATTCCAAATAACAAGAAAGTAGAAATCGGTCTTACCTACATTTATGGAGTAGGTAGAAGTACAGCCCGTAAACTTATCGCAGAAACAGGTATCGATAGTAACAAAAGAGTGGCTGATTTAACAGAGCAGGAAATTTCCTCAATCAGAAAATTATTAGAGGAAAACTATAAGGTGGAGGGCGATTTACGTAAAGAAATCGGCCTTGCTATCAAGCGCCTTATGGAAATAAACTGTTACCGCGGCTGGAGGCATAAAATGGGTCTTCCAGTTAGAGGACAAAAAACTCGTTCTAATGCAAGAACTCGTCGTGGTCTTGCTGGTAAACGCGGTATAAAAAGGAAGTAAAACTTGATAGTTGTCTTATTATAAGACACTGCGCAGATATTAGCTGGACTACCTGTTAAAGGGTATTCAATACAAGTTAATAGTCTGTCATAATGCTACTTTGGAGGAACCATGGCAGGTCCTAGAAAATCAGGTAAAAAAGAAAAAAAGAGTGTACCAAGGGGTATAGCTCATATTAATTCTACATTTAACAACACACATGTTGCTTTTACTGATGTAAAAGGTAATGTAGTATGCTGGGCAACTGGCGGAACAGAAAATTTTAAAAACTCAAGGAAATCCACTCCTTTCGCTGCTCAACTTGCAGCTGAAAACGCAGCAAAAAAAGCTGTTGATTTCGGTATGAGAGAAGTTGAAGTTAGTGTTAAAGGTCCGGGTTCTGGCAGAGAAAGTGCTATTAGAGCAATTCAAGCAGCTGGAATTAAGATTACTGTTATTAGAGACATTACACCCGTTCCACATAACGGATGCCGTCCTATTAAGAAAAGAAGAGTTTAGGAGAGGATACCTTGGCTAGATATACAGGTGCAAACTGCAAACTTTGCAGACGCGAAAATATGAAGCTGTTTCTTAAAGGCGAACGTTGTTATAAAGACAAATGTGCTTTTGAAAGAAAAGAGTACGCACCAGGTCAACATGGCAAACTGCACAAAAAATTAAGCGACTATGGTGTTCAGCTTCGTGAAAAACAAAAAGCAAAAAGAATTTATGGCGTATTAGAATCACAATTCCGCAGATATTTTGAAAAAGCGTCTTCTGTTGAAGGCATTACTGGTGAAATATTACTGCAATTCTTAGAACGCCGTCTTGACAATGTAGTTTACAGAGCAGGTTTTGCTTCAAGCCGTAAAGAAGCACGCCAAATGGTTAAACATGAACATTTCACTGTAAATGGCAAAAAAGTTAGTATACCATCATTCTTAGTTAAACCAGGAATGGTTGTAGAAGTTAAAGAAAAAAGCAGAAACCATGCAAGAATAATAGAATCTCTTGATACTGCTGCAGGTAGAGGAATTCCTGAATGGATAACTCTTGATAAGCAAAACTTTAAAGCAGAAATAACACGTCTGCCAGAAAGAACTGATATCGCATACGATATTCAGGAATCGCTCATCGTAGAGCTCTACTCTAAATAACGCTTTTAAAGCGGAGGATGCATTACCTATGATAATGATGAATTTTAGGAATTTAATAAAACCTAAAAGTATTGAACCGGTTGGGCAGGTATCAAGCACTTATGGTAAATTTATTATTGAGCCATATGAAAAAGGGTTTGGTACTACTATTGGTAACGCTTTAAGACGAGTTATGCTTTCATCTATTGAAGGTACAGCCGTTGTTGGTGTGCGTATTTCCGGAGTTACAAATGAGTTTTCAACTGTTCCAGGCGTCATTGAGGATGTAGTAGAGATTCTCTTAAATATAAAAGACCTTACATTATGCTCAAGTATACCTGAGCAAACTAAGGTATTTATTAAGAAAAAAGGCAAAGGACCTGTTACTGCAGGAGATATCCAAAGCGATGGCACTGTTGAAGTGCTTGACCCAGACCAGCACATATTAACTATAAGCGATGATAACTTAGAGTTATATATGGAATTTATTGTTGAACGTGGTATTGGATATGTGCCAAGCGGTGAATTTGAGGATAAATTCAATAACGAAATTGATATAATGCCTATTGACGCTATATTTACTCCTATAAAAAGAGTAAATTATCATGTAGAAAATGCTCGTGTAGGGCAAAGTACAGATTATGATAAGCTGATATTAGAAATTGAAACTGATGGTTCTGTTAGACCAGAAGAAGCAATGGCTTTTGCAGCAAAAATAGTTAAAGACTACATGACTCAGTTTATAAACTTTGAAGAAAAAGAAGAAGAAGAGGCAGATGTTGAAGAAAACAGAGGCAACAGTCAAATTCTTGAAATGCTTGATAACAGCATTGAAGAATTAGAGCTTTCTGTACGTGCATATAACTGTCTTAAAAATGCTAATATTAAAACTCTCCATGAGCTTTGCAGCAAAACTGATGGCGAAATGCTGAAAACTAAAAACTTCGGCAGAAAATCACTGGAAGAAATCAAAAAAGTTCTTTCAGATTTAGGTTTGAGCCTTGGTATGGATTTAGAGAGTTTAGGCTATAAGAAAAAGGATACTGAGGTTGAATAATGAGACACAATGTGGTTAATAACAAGTTTAGAATGAAGACATCTCACCGTATTGCTACTTTCCGCAATATGACAGTGTCTTTAATAGAAAATGGTAAAATAGAAACTACACTTGATAAAGCAAAAGTTTTAAGAGGTGTTGTAGAGCCATTAATCACTCTTGCTAAAAAAGGCGATGTTCCTGCAAGAAGATTAGCTCTTAAAAAACTTCCACATGCTGAAAGTGTTAGAAAACTTTTCCATGAAATCGCTCCTGTTTTTAAAGACAGAAACGGCGGATATACAAGAGTATTAAAAACTGGCCGTCGTCAAGGCGATAATGCTGAAATGGCAATAATTGAATTTGTAGAAGAAATCAAAAAATAATTCAAGGGGCTTTAAAAAGCCCCTTTTTTTATATATTTTTATAATTAAATTTATTTATTCATAATTGTTTTTTATTTACATCCTTAATATTATCTTATTATCAAACTATTTATTATTTCATTATTTTTTATTTTCTTTTTTAAATTATGTATATACTTTATTATTTGAAGTATGTATTAGTATTATTTTAAGTTAAATGT
This sequence comes from Candidatus Mucispirillum faecigallinarum, assembly GCA_019116905.1. Taxonomy (GTDB): domain Bacteria; phylum Chrysiogenota; class Deferribacteres; order Deferribacterales; family Mucispirillaceae; genus Mucispirillum; species Mucispirillum faecigallinarum. Next base: position 9,741 of record DXAQ01000089.1, read on the forward strand.
ATATAATTTTAAAAAAAATATATTAATAATGATTAAACGACATTAAATGACGTTAGGATATGTTTATTTATATTACTTTAATATTATGATTTACATTTATTATTTTTTCATATACATTATTATATTCAATTATAAGGAGGCAATTATGACAGAAAAAAATGTTTATGTATTTTCAAGCAGATGGGGTGGTAATAATAAATCATACTGGAAACATTGTATTGAAAATAATGTTGTATTTATTAATAATGAACATGACAGCGTAACAAATT
>DXAQ01000004.1 GCA_019116905.1 Candidatus Mucispirillum faecigallinarum
CTAATATTATAATAATATATATGAAATAAAAAAATAAGGTATAGTATGAAACTTAGTAGAAGAATAGGTTATGCAGTTACATATTATTTAGGCACTGCAATTCTTAAAACATGGAGAATAAAAAATATTAATAAAGAGCCTTATAATGAAAGCAGAAGGGCAGGTAAAAGCTCTGTTGTTGTTTTATGGCACGATTCGTTACTGCCCCTTGCGTTCAGCCATTATAAAGACAGTATTGCAACTATTGCATCAGATTCAAAAGACGGGGATTTAATAGCATATATTTTAGAAAAATGGGGCTATAAACTGGCAAGAGGTTCTTCCACAAGGGGCGGCATGAAAGCAGCTATGAAACTTGTTAAATTATGTAAAACTAATAAGATTTCAGCTGCTATAACAGTAGACGGTCCAAAGGGTCCGCGCCATGAAGCTAAAAGCGGTGCAGTTTTTATTGCAAAATGTTTAGATAATGAAATATATGCAGTTACTTTAAAAACAGACAGCTTTATCAGGTTTAACAGCTGGGATAAATTTATCTTTCCCAAGCCTTTTGCAAAAGTAGAGGTTTGGTATTCCAACGTGTTTAAAGTTTCACCAGAGAAAGATGAAAAATCTTTAAAAGAAGATACTGAAAGACTGCAAAATTTTATGATTGCTAGAACAAACTATGTATGCAGTAAGTTTATTTAATGAGGGGTTATGAATATACTGCTTTTTATATATAATATTATACTTGTAATTTTAACGCCTTTTCTAAGTATTGCAGGCTATTTTATTATGCGTAAGAAAAATAAACACCAGTATTACTGGGAAAGGTTTGGATTTATTAAGATAGACGATTTTAAGCCTGAAAAATCTATCTGGTTTCACTGTGCCAGTGTAGGCGAAGTAAGAAGTATAAAAAAAATTACTGATACTTTAAGAAAAACTAACCCAGAGTGCAGCATAATTATTTCTACAATGACAGCAACAGGCAGGCAAACTGCCATAGATTATATAAAGGCAGATAAAGCGTTTCTTTTACCAATAGAAAATTCAAGAGCAGTTAGTGTAATTATGTCATATATGAATGTGTCTTTATTAGTAATTGTAGATACTGAATTATGGCCAAATTTAATATATACAGCATCAGATAAAGTTCCAGTTTTTTTAATAAATGGCAGAATATCTGATAAAACTTTTAAAACATATAAAAGGTTTTCATTTATATTTAAAAAAGTATTAAACAGGTTTACTGCCATTATGACAAAAAGCCAGCTTGATGAAGAAAGGTTCAGAGAGATTTTAGGCAGTTCTAATAAAGTAATTACAGCAGGCAATATAAAATTTCAGGAAAGAAAAAATAAGGCAGATATTAAAACTATAAAAGAATTAGAGAATATTAAATTTTTCTTAGCTGCTTCAACCCACAAGGGAGAGGAGGAAGAAATTATCAGCTGGTTTAATAAAGATATGCTTGGCTTTGAAAGAATAGTATTTGTGCCGCGCCATATAGAAAGAGCAGCAGAAGTAAAAGAAATTATAGAAAAAAACGGCTTTTCAGCAGGGCTTTATTCTAATAATGATTTTTCAAAGCAGGTAGTAATTATTGATACGTTTGGTATGCTTGAAGGGCTTTATTTAATGGCAGATAAAATATTTATAGGCGGCTCACTTAAAAAAATAGGCGGTCATAATATATATGAGGCGCTGCAGTTTGAAAAGATAATAGCTGTTGGAAAATATATGTTTTCTTTTCAGGAAATTTTTGATACTGCAAAAGAATTTCATCTTGTATATGTAATAGAAAACAAAGATGATGCGTTAAATTATTTGAAAAGCAGTAATGAAACTAAGAATTTCATTGATTTTTTTAATAGAATAGATAAAATTAACAGCGATACTGTATCAATAATCACAGAAACAATTTATTCTGTTATTGATAATAAAGGATAATAAGTATGATACTATATTATATACTAAAACCACTTGTAATTATCTTAAACCATACTCCAAGAAAAGTGCTGCATGGGATAGCCAAATTTATGGCATTTTGTTTATGGCATATATCAAAGGACAGGCGCCATGTAGCAATCACTAATGCAAAAATATTAGGCGCAAAAGACCCTGTTAAAACTGCCCGCCAGTCATTTAATTATACATTTATGGCTTATATTGATATTTTTTATGCCCATAGAGTAAATGAAGATTATATCAAAAATCATGTAACAATAGAGGGCAGAGAGATATATGAAAAAATAAAAAATGAGGGCGGCCAGTTTGTTTTTATAGGCGGTCATTTTGGTACATGGAGTATGCTTGCAACTATTGTGCCTCAGGCGCTTGATACTCAGGTTATTACAATAGGCCGTTCAACTAAAAATAAAGCTCTTGATAAAATATTAGATGAACTAAGAACATTTGAGCGTGTAAAATACGTTACCCATAGAGGTGCAATGGATAAACTTTCATCATATATTAATGAAGGTTATATCCCAGGAGTTTATATTGACCATACAGCAACGGAAAAAGACTGTATTAATGCAAATTTCTGCGGCTATAAAGTGCCTGTTATTGCAGGTATTCCTGCCCTTTGTGCAAGAAAAAATTATCCAATAGTATTTTTCTTTGGGCTTTATGAGGGAATGGATACAAAAGTAATACTGAAAGGTCCTGTTTATCCTGATAAAAGCTTAAAGCCAAAAGAAAGAATAATCAAAATAGCAGAAGATATAAATAAAGTATATGAAGAAGTTTTTACAAAATATCCAGAACAGTGGTATTTAATCCACAGGCGTTTTAAAAGGGTGGAGCTGGAAGACGGCACAATGAGTTATCATATATATAAGGAGAGTAAATAATGGCAGATTTAAAACCTGTTGTATTTTTAGACAGGGACGGAACGATAAATTATGATGCTGGATATATTAATGATGTAGATAATTTTGTAATGTATCCATACGCTGCTCAGGCAATCAGAATGCTTAATATTAACGGTTTTTTAGTAGTAGTTATAACAAACCAGTCTGGGCTTGCAAGAGGCTTTTTTACAGAAGAAACTCTTTCAGAAATCCATAATAAAATGGTATCAGATTTATTAAAGCAGGGCGCAAAAATAGACGGTATATATTTCTGCCCTCATGACCCTAATGCAAAGGTGGAAAAATATAAGGCAGTCTGCACGTGCAGAAAACCAGAAACTGGTCTTATTGAGGCAGCACTAAACGAACTGCCCATAGATAAAAATAAAATGTATTTTATAGGCGATAAACATTCTGATATTATGGCAGGTTATAAATCAGGCTGTAAAACTATTATGGTAAAGACAGGCTACGGAAAAGGTGATTTATTGCATAAGTCTGAAAAGTGGGAAGTAAAGCCTGATAAAGTTGCTGACACATTACTTGACGGTGTAAAATTAATTATAAAAAATAAAATATAAATCTTGAAAATATTTTAATAATGTAATACTATAATAAGATACAAAAAGAAGGGGTGGATTATGAAAATGAGAACATTTTTATTTAAACTATTTGTACTTATGGCGGTATTAGTACCAGCTGTAGCTTTTGCTGAAATCAAAAATGAAGGAGCAGCAAAAGTTGATGAACTTATTAAAAGTGGTAAATATGTAGTAATTGATGTTAGAACTCCTGAAGAATATGCTGCTGGTCATATTAACGGAGCTGTTAATTACGATTATTACAGTGATGATTTTGAAGATAATTTAGAAGAAAATCTTACTGACAAAAGTAAATCTTATATAGTTTACTGCCGTTCAGGTAAACGCAGTCTTTATTCAGCACAAATTATGGAAGAACTTGGCTATAAAGATATTATAAATCTGGAAGGTGGTTTCCTTGCATGGGAGAATGCTGGTAAGCCGGTGGTAAAATAATAAGGTTTGTTGCTGTAGAAGGGAATATGGATTACGAAAAATTAAAAGATATAACAGTTCTCTATGTAGAAGATGAAGATATGATGAGAGAATCTGTTGTAATGCTGCTTAAAAGAAGGTTTAAAAAAGTATTAGTTGCTGCAAATGGTCTTGAAGCGATTGATATATATAAAGCAGAAAATCCAGATATTGTAATTACTGATTTACAGATGCCTGTTATGGACGGTATGGAGCTTGCCCGCCAAATCCGCGCATTAGGCAGCACGCCTATTGTGGTAGTTTCTGCATTTAATGATGACAGCCATCAAGTTCCTGAGGCAAACGGCAGATTATTAAAACCTATTAGGAAAAATGATTTATTTGATATTGTGCTGGACTGCCTGAGTGCATAGTCCGGCACTTTTTTTAATATTTTTTAAAGCATGTTTATCATATCTATATAAAATTAGCACATCAAATTATCTAATCTATTAAATTATTAATGAATATAATAAGTTTATCATAATATTTATTGAAAACTTATATATTTATTGATAAAATATAATTCTTGCAGCAAATATATTACAGCTGTAAACTAATAATAGAACTTTTTGCACATTTTTTGATAAATTGCTGATTTTTTTAATATTATCAGTTTTTTTTACTTGATTATTATAAAGAATTCTGTCATAAATAGAGCAAATATATTGTTGAATAATGTATCATTATTATATTCAGCATACAGGTATTATATATTAGTTAAAGAAATAATTTTTTTTAACGATATAATATATAAAAGTATATGTAAACGGAGCTGGGAGAGTATAATGGCAAAAAAATATACAGTTATGATTTTTGACCCTGAGAAATATGGTAAAAGTAAAACTTTATTTATTTCTAAGCGTCCATTTTTTGTTGCAGGTTTTATTTTACTTTTCCTTTTAGCTTCCACAGCCGTTTCTTCATATATTGCATATACTTTCTATAAAGAAGCACGCATGCAGCAGGCAGCAGTAGGTAATGACAGTAATAATGCACTTTTTAATGCTCAGTTTGCAAACTATATTCAGCAGTTAGATGAGTTAAACAATAAAATAAGCGCGCTTGATGAGCTTGAATATAAAGTAAGAGAACTTGTTTCTTATCAGGACGGCAGCCGTGTAATCAAGCAGGTTGCAGTAGGTGGTAAGGAAGTAGACATATTAAGAGAATACTTTGCTTTTTCAGACAGGAGAGAGCAGGAATTTTTTGACAGTTTAAATGAAACACTTGATGTAATGCGAGTAGAAATAAACAAAAGGGAAGTAAGCCTTACAAAACTTGTAGATTTCTTAGAAGAACAGCGTCTTGTAATGGTTTCTACACCAACAATCTGGCCAGTTCGCGGCTGGGTATCATCTAAATTTGGTTTTAGAACTTCTCCATTTTCAGGCAGACGAGTTTTCCACGAAGGTTTAGATATTGCAGCAAGATACGGGCTGCCAGTTAGAGCAACTGCAAAAGGCATAGTAGTATTTGCAGGAGAAAAAGCAGGCTATGGTAATATTGTAACAATTGACCATGGCTATGGCTATATGACACGTTACGGCCACAACAGCTCGCTGACTGTTAAAGTAGGTGATAAAGTTGAAAAAGGCGATGTTATCGCAAAAGTTGGCTCAACAGGTAGAAGTACAGGTCCACACGTTCACTATGAAGTGCTTGTAAACGGCATACCAGTAAATCCACAAAAATTTATTATTGATGAAAATGAAACTGGAATATAAATAATTAAAACGCCTGTGTTAATGCATAGGCGTTTTTTTTGTATCTTATTCATTTACTTATATATTTTTTATATATAGATATATTTATAATCATACACTGTGTTTGCTTTTTTCATAACAAAGTAATATATTTTATTAAAAATATTAAGCTGTAAATTTAATAAGTTAAATAATACCTTTTTAATCTTTTTATTATTTTTCAATTATAATTCTTTGATATTTAAGTAATTTTTTACATTTTTTACAATAATTTTCTTTACTTTTACATAAAATGATATTATATTATCAGAAATTAATCGAGGAGGATTAAGAAATATGAAAAAGGTTTTATTGACTTTATTCGCTGTCTTAATGGCAGTTCCTGCTTTCGCTATTGAAGTTTACAATAACGATAACGGCACTACTGTTGACCTTTACGGTTCTATCCGTGGTTATGTTGGTTACGGCTGGGCTGAAAACTCTGCTACTAACGCTGGTGTAACTACTACAACTACTGCTGGCGATAATATGCTTTTTGGTCTTCAAAATAACTCACGAGTAGGTGTTAAATTTAAAGTTGGTCAATTCTCTGGTAATGTAGAGATTGGTGCTAACGAGCAAACACTAAATAATAGTGGAGGTGCCAGCAGTGCAAACACTATCGGTTTCAGGCACATTTGGGGTGCTTATGATTTTGGTGTTGGCGGTAAATTACTTGTTGGTAAAACAAGTACTCCAACTGAGATGAGTGGCTGGTCATCAGATGTATTTGATACAGACGGTGCATTAAACGGCTTTGGTGGTAACCCTACTGGCGACCGTCGTTTCCAAGTTCAATGGAGCCTTGCTGGTTTTCAACTGGCACTCGTTCAAGATGATACTCAAACAATAAATACATTAACAAGTTCTTTTGATGGTGGTTTTGGTAACTCATATATTCCAAGAATTTCTGCAGCTTATAACTATAATTATAAAGCAGACGGTTACAGCTTAAAAGCTAAAATCGGTGCAACTTATACTGCAGTAAATGGTGCACTTTCTGACCCAACAGTTGTTAATGATAACAGCAGATGGGATACAGTTCATGCATTTAAAATTGTTGCAGGCGTTCGCCCAACATTTTTAGGTGGTAAAATGTGGGTATCTATCCAAGGTGCTTACGGTCAAAATGAAGATTTATTCAGTGGTGCAAAAGCTGGTTACAGCACAGGCGGCTATGCATCAAAAGGTCTCACACTTACTGATTTAGGAATTACTGCTGACAGAAACAGCTATAATACTGAACATGGCGGTTTAATGGGTGAAGTTGGTTACAACATTACAAACGTTTTTGGTGTAGTAGTTGGCGGTGGTTATCAAAGAAGTAATTTCATTGGTAAAGACCAATATACTGCAACAAACGGTATGAATGTAGGCGTAGACAGCTATGCAGTTTATTTCCAAGTACCTATAACAGTCAATAAATACCTTAGCTTCCACCCACAAGTTACATGGTATGAAACAGTTGTTGCATCAGCAAAATCAGGTGGTACAACAGTTACATATACAAGAGATGATAACAGAAGAACTGCAGTTGTAGCTGGTATGCAAATGCGTGTAACATTCTAATCATAAAAGATTAGTTTATATATAAAAGCCGCTTTTATAAGCGGCTTTTTGCGTTAAAAAGGTAAAGCAAAAATAAATAAGTTGACTAGTAAAAATTATTATTATATATAATAAATAATATGAATTTATAGAGGTAAATAATGATTTATGCAACTGATAAATTGCAAACATTAATAAAAGAAAATAATATGGAACTTCTATCTGCAAATATAAAAGGTGCAAGTATAGATATAAGAATTGATTCAGTTGCATATATCAGAACAGATACCGAACCATTAATATTAACTGATAATGAAGATAAAGATGAATTATTAAAAAATAGAACAAAAAGTATTGATTTAGCAAGTGGATTTCAATTAAAGCCAGGAGAATATCTTTATGGCAAATCATTTGAAACTATTAAAGTTCCAGCAAATACCTGCGGATTAATATTGCCACGCTCAACTTTTGCAAGAATAGGATTAATCTTACCAATATCGCAGTTTGCTAACCCTGGATATATTGGAAATATACCAATTATAATATATAATGCATCTCCAGTAAAAGTGGAGATACCACCATATTATCGTGTAGCTCAAATATTATTTATGTCATTAGATGGTGAAGCTGTTCCTTATAATCAACAAACAGATGCAAAATACTACAAAGAAGGAAATATAAAAGCAGATGCATCATTAAAAGATGAAGAATTAATTTTAAATAAACTGCTGACAAAAGAAGATATTATAAAATTATGCAATAAATAGGGATAATATGTCTGTAAGTTTTAAGCAATTAATAGATTATATTGTATATGAAATAGAAGTATCTCGTAAAGAAAAGCATAATAAATATTATGTAGTCAGTGATGTAGTTCATGCAATAAATCAATTAGAAAATATTCGTAAATTTTATCACTCTAATGAAGATAATAAGGCAAAAATTTTATATCTAATTAATAAGATATTTGAAAAAGATGGTATAGCAAACCCTGCTAAATCAGAAATAATGTATGCAGAAATAGAGCAATTAATAATCAATATATATAATATGATAAAATAAAAATCTTTCTTAATAAAAAGCCTTTATCAAATATATAAATGGTAGTAATAATATTCTAGATTTCTTGACAAAAACTCATATCCATAATATACTCCACCTTATGAATTTTATAGTAAACGGTAAAGATTATCATACAGAAAAAACTCTCACTATTGCAGGCTTAATAAAAGAAACAAGAATTGATGCAGATATATTTATTGTAAACTCTTTCCCTGTTTCTTCATCATACATTATAAATAATAATGATGCAGTTACTTTAATCAAAAGGGGCAGCACATTACAAAGGGAATATTTAGAATATCAGCTTATAAGCAGGCAGGGATTAAAAGAGTATAACATATTAAAAAATTCATCAGTTGTAGTCTGTGGTTTAGGCGGCCTTGGCAGCAATGCAGCAATAAGCCTTGCAAGAGCAGGGGTGGGCAGATTAAAATTAATTGATTTTGATATTGTAGAGCCATCAAATATTAACAGGCAGGCTTATTTTTTGGAACATACAGGTATGAATAAAACTGATGCATTAAAAGAAATTATAAGCAAAATCAACCCATATATAAATATAGAATTATCAAATATATTTCTTAATAAAGATAACATAATTGATGAAACATCAGGCTTTAATGTTATTTTAGAATGTTTTGACAGTGCAGAATCTAAAATAATGCTTATAGAAAATTGTGTAAATAATATGGCAGAAAGTTATATAATAAGTGCATCTGGTGTTGCAGGATATTATGATACAGAAATATTTAAAAGAAAAAAATTAGGAAGTAACTGCGTAGTAATAGGTGATTTTGAAAACGAATCAGGCATAAATAAAGGTTTATATGCACCACGTGTTGCAGCAGCAGCAAATATTCAGGCAAATGAAGCATTAAGATACTTATTAAAGGATATATAATGAATGTTAAAATAAATGGAGAAAACCATACTTTTAATGATAATATTACATTAGAAAATATTATAAAAGAATTAAATATTACAATAAACAGCATAGTTGCAGAAGTTAATGGGCAGGTTATTACAAAAGAAAAATTTAGTAATACAGTAATAAAAGATAATGATGTAATAGAGCTTATAAAATTTGTTGGTGGTGGCTAAAATATGAAAAAAATACTTATTTTATTATTATTAATACCTAATATAATCTATGCAAAAGAAACTTTTGAAGGGTTTTCTGCACGAGTTGAAAGCTGGGCGAAAGGCTTAAATGGTGTAGTTGTATCTGCTGGTAAAGATGTAACTATTGATTTAGGCAGAAACGCAAATATGGTGCCTGGTATAAAGTTTACAACATCAAAAGAGGGGCAGGAGTTACTTCACCCAGTAACTGGTAAATCGCTGGGAAGAAAAAAAGTTGAAACTGGTAAAATAGTAATTACTCAGGTAGAAGAAAATTATAGTATATGTAAAATTCTTGAAAATAAAGGTATTAGCAAAGGAAATATGGTAAACCATACTTACCCTGTGCCAGTTAAGCTGAATATTACATTATTAGAAGAAAGTGAAACAGCACAGCTTAAATATGCTCTTTTTAATCAGGGTGCGCTGTTAGAAGATAATAATGCAGAATATTCTATTAACTGCGGCAGAGCAAAAAAAGGTGATAATACTGCTGTATGCAGCTTAAAATTAAATGATAAAACAATATTATCTGATGAAATAGCAGTAAAAGGCGTAAAAATTATTTCAACAGGAGCAAATAATAACTCATATAAAATAGATACATCATCTGCCTATGGTATGGCGCTTGGGTATTTTATGGGTAAAGACGAAGGGTTTTTAATAGCAGTTAATGAAAGAACATCATTAATAATTTATGAATTAAAAGACGGGGAATTAAAAGAAAAAGCATCTATTAACTCTATTGGTGAAAATATAGTTAATGTTGAAGCGTTAGATTTAAATAATAATGGTAAAGATGAAATATTTGTATCAGCAGTAACAAAGAAAAATAAGCCTGCCTCATATATATTTGAATATGACAGCGGAGAATTTAAAACACTGCAAAAAGAAATACCATACTTTTTTCGCACATACTATGTAAACGGCAGGAAAAATATAGTATGCCAGAGTTATACAGAGGGCGCTATGACTGGTATGATTAATGGTGTAGAATATAATAATAAGGAAGATAAATATACATTTAATACACCATACAGTCGCAGCTATGGGGCAGCAATATATGGATTTGGACTGATAAAAAATGGCGAAAATGAAGATGATGAAATACTTTTTATAAACAGGCATGGGGAACTGAGTAAAACAGAGGGCGATGCAGTAAAAGTATATAAAGAGCTTGATTATGGTAATACGCCAAACTATATAGAATATTCAGAAAAGATGAATACCGGCGTAAATGTAGGCGCAACTGGAGACAGCTCTGGCTTTTTTGTTTATGATGAACAAAGTATAATTGTACCAGTATATCAAAGAATAATACAGTTATCAGACGGCTCAATCATAATGTATTCTAACAAATTGCAAAAAAAGAATGTAATAGGCAAATATAAAGAGGGTAAAATAGGCTCATACTATTTAACAAATACAATAGTTCCTGCATGGGAAGAACAGGTAAAAGGCAATGCAGTATCAGATATTGATATAACAAGCGATGGCAAACATATTGCATATATTGTATCTAATAATAAAACAGGGCTTAATAAATCATTTTTATATATAATTAATGAGCAGGTTCAGTAAATAAATCATAAGGTTTACCTTTAAACTTTTATTTTAAAATCATAAAGCTGCTTTTTTATTTCCTGCCTGCTTATCTGGAAAAAACGGCTCTAACAAAAAAGCTTGTCCATGGATTTTGAAAACGACGCATTTATGGAAAAATCCGTTGAATGCCCTAAACTTATGTGATTTCTGATTCTTAGCTGTTTACTCATGAAATGGGCAGTCCTTGTAAAAAGTATTTGCACAGGCAACAGCTTTTTAGCCATTTTTTCTATTACCTACTTATTTAGTTGAGAAAAATATGGGGCTTATTTATCCTGATTGTTTTTTGATACAGAAGGAAGTGGAGCAAAAAATACAATCATAAAAAGCACTCATCCTGCAGCTTACAATTTTTTTCGCCTGATACAACATGCTGTGCATAATTTATATATTTACAAACTATTTATATATTTTTTGCTGTATAATCTGCCATTACTTTACTCCTCAGGAAAGATAATATATAAAAATACTTGTTTTATCATTTATTTGCTCCAAATAATTACACATTAGCAGTTTTTATCCACTGATGCTGCAACTTACTTCTTTCATACAATCAATCGGCTAATTGTTACAAAAAGACTTTTATAAGAAATAGAGTTGAAAGTAGAATGAAATAATTAAAGTTTTTTATTAGGAAAATATTAACTATTGAGATTTATTATTAAACAGCATTAGCAAAATGCAAAAATATTAAAATATAAATATGAAAAGTTATTCGCTTATTTTATAAGCTTTATTTATTAGCAATATATTTTTTACACTTGACCACAGGTTAAAAACTTAGTAATAATAAATTTATGGAAAAAATAATATATGGTTTATCATTAAAAACAACTGCAGCAAGACCAATGGGCTACCTTCGTTTCAGCCTTTTTTACCTTGCTTTTCTTATTGCACGTATACCATTATGGTTTATTATTCTCTGTGCATTTTTAATAAATAATACAATAGGCATAACATATACAGTATTTATTTCTTTTGCAGTTATATTATGCCGAATTTTTATTGAATCAGAAATAGCAGGTGGCAGCAACAGCTTTAAATATTTCTTTTTGCTGCATTTATTAAGGGGTGTAGGTGCTTTTCTTTTTTATTTTATAATATTTAGTATAATAATATATATAGCAGCACCGCATAATGATATTATCGGTAAAATATCTATGGCAGCAGTGATTTTACTGCTTTATATGTTTATGTATTCTGATAATAAAAATACATATTATAATGGCTATTATGTGCCGTTTAAGATTTCTATTGTTATTACTTTTTTATGGTTTTATTTAGCTTTTATACCAGACAGCTTATTTATGAATATAATTATAATATGTATGATATATATTCTTGAATTTTATAATTTATTATACAATAAACCACTAGGTATACTGCCAAACAGACAGACCATTCATAAAGTAATATAATCACTTAGTAAGCAGTTAAACTTAATAAATTATTTTGCCGAATAAATTATTTTGCAAGCCCAAGTTCACGCATAACTGAAGCATGAGTATATGTCAGTGGATTACGGCTGTATGATTTAATTGCAGTTTCATACACTTCCATATCCATTTCATCTTTGATTCGCTCCAAAATGGCATTTTTTATAAACTCAGTAGTAGAAATATTATGTTTAACTGCATATTTACCAAGCATTGCTATTTCTTCTTCTGTAAAATCAAGTGATAAGTTCATAAAAGCCTCCCAAAAAAGTATAAGCAAATTACATACCTTTTGCAACCTTAAATTTTAACTTTTCATTGTAAATTTTGTAAACAATGCTTTATATACTTATCTTATCGCCTGATTTGCGTAATTTAATAAATATTATTTTAAAATAATCTCATATCATCAAGAGGAAAGCCTTTACGGGCAAGCTCAACTATTATATTTTTTGCAATAATATCTTCACTGAGCATATTTTCGCCGTCTGTAACCTGCATAATAAGCCAGTCTTCTTCAAGCGCCATTTTTTTATACATATTATATACTTTATGCATATAGCTTTCGTTTTCTTCATGAATATCTTTTACAGCATCTGTATATGAGCGCTTACCTTTTTTTTCAACCATTTTACCGGCTATTTCTGGTGATGCATCTAAGAAAATTATTACATCAGGGGAAGGCATTTCTAATATATTGTATTCTAATCGTTTTACCCAGTCTGAAAATGTTTTTTGCTGGTTTTCAGGAAATTTTACTGCCTGATGAGCAATATTTGATGGAACATATCTATCAAATATAATGTTTGAACCTGCTGCAATATCTGCCATAATTGATTTTTTCATTTCAAACCTGTCCATAGCATAAAGCATAACAGGAAACTGGGGTGGTATTTCATCTAATGCACCAAAGCCGCCGTTTAAATATTTTCCTACTTCTAAACCAAAATTAGTGCCTTTATAGTTTGGAAAACTGTATAAAGAATTATCTATACCTTTTGCACTCATTTTTGCAGATAAAATCTGTGATTGAGTGCCTTTACCTGAGCCGTCTAGTCCTTCAAATGCTACTATCATATTTACTCCTTTTAAATAATAATTATAAATTTATAGTTTAAATTTATAATGTATGCAATAAATGATTATATATTATCTTTATTTTCTCTATTTTTATTAATAAATTCAGAAAGAACTGCATAAAGCATATTAACATTTACAGGCTTCGCAAGATGTGCATTCATTCCTGCTGCATTTGATTCTGCAATATCTTCTTCAAATATATTAGCACTTAATGCAATAATAGGGATAGATAAAGCATCCTTCCTGTTAGACTGGCGTATAAGACGTGATGCATCAAGTCCGTCCATTACAGGCATTTGTATATCCATTAATATGGCATCTATACTAAATGGCTCAGACTGTTTATACATATCTACTGCCTCCTCACCATTCCATGCCTGCAATACTTTTACTTTTTTTAGTGTCAAAAGCTCTACAAGGATTTGCATATTCACCACATTATCTTCAACAGCTAAAACAACAGCACCTGATAAATCAATATTTTCAATATTATTTTCTGCTTCTTCATTATTACTTGATTCATCTGCCTTATTAAAAGGAAGTGTTATAGTAACAGTAGTGCCTATTCCATACTGGCTTTCGATGTTAATTTCACCATCCATTCTATGAACCTGATTTTGTACAATGGAAAGCCCAAGCCCTGTGCCTGTTATGCCTAATGTTTCACTGCGTTTTTCTCTTGCAAATGGTGTATATATTTGGCTTAAAAATTCTTTACTCATACCAATGCCGCTGTCTGATACTATAAATTGATACCATAATTTATCAGATGATAGATGAATTTCTGTAACAGACATATTTATACTGCCGTTTTCTTTCGTATATTTAAAAGCGTTTGATAAGATATTATTTAAAATATGAACAAGTTTATTTAAATCACCCTGCACTTTATCATTTTTTATATTTATTGATGCACTAAAGTTTTTATTATCTCTTTGAGCAATAAGTGTAAAAATATTAATTATTTCACCGATTTGGCTTTCTATGGAAAATGTTTCATTATTTGATTCCATAGTTTTACTTTCAGATTTTGCCATTTCTAAGAAATTATCAATTAATGTTATAAGCTGCGAACCTGAAAGTTTGATTTTTTCAAGATAATCAGCTATTTTTTCAGGATTATTTAAATGGTGTCCCATAAGTTCTGCAATACCTATTATTCCATTTAAAGGTGTACGCATATCGTGTGATACGCTTGAATAAAGTATACGTTTAGATTCTGCACTTTCTTTTAAAGCGCTCACTGCATCTTCTAATAATCCAATATGAGCAAGTTCGCGTTTACGTTCTTCTTCACATTCTCTAAAACATAAAAGAACGTATTCTTCAGAAACTGTTTTATCCATAATAAACCTAAGGTTTACCCATTTATAACCGTCTTCTAACATTCTGTGTAAATCAATAGAATAATCAAGCTGGTTATTTTTTGCCATATTCCTAATATTTTCCATAGAAAAACTTGTTCTAAATTCATCGACTGATATATCATCAAGAGAATTAATCAAGGTATTATATAGCTCCTCATATTTTCCTTCCTGTTTTATCATGGAGCAGATAAAGTCTGTACCTCTAAGAATAACATATTCTTCTGTAATAATATTGACTCTGTATATTGCATAGTAGGAGTTACCAAGCATATCTATTACACTGTTAGAATCATATATTTTTTTATTAAGATAATTTTCTTCTGTATATATTACAACACCTGCAATAGATAAAATCATTAATATAATTAAATAACGCAGATGCCATATAGGAGAGGAGGAATAAAGCTTATTATTATTTATTAAAACTACTGATGTATATCCTGAATATATATTCTTTTTAAAAAATAAATTAAATATTTCATTGTTTCCTGTTACTAAAACTGATGAACCTAAACTGGAGTTATCACTTTTAATAATATTATATATCTTTTTATACAGTTCATCATTTGTGCATGTTTTTAGTTCCGGAACATTTATAGCTGCAATATGAGTACCTTTATTATCAATAAGTATATATGTATTATCATCAAAAATATCTTTTTGAGGCAGCCAGCTTTCTTCAATATTATCAATATATAAATCTAATGCTAAAACTCCTTTTCCATTAAGCAGGCTGATAGAAATTGTTATTACACTTTGATTATCAATTATATCATTATATACAGGTGTAAAAACAGGGTATGATTGAAATTTTAATGCAGTTTTATACCAGTAAGTTTCTTTTATATATTTTGATGAAAGTTTATCAATATTATAAGAAAAACTGCCAGCAAACCTGCCGTCATATTCATCGTTTCCAACTGCATAAGCTTTTATTTTGCCTATATGGGTAGCCTGCTCAACATAAGATACTAATTCTTTAAGCCATGCTGAAATTTCTTCATCATTTGCACCAGTTAAGGCAAGCAGTTCAACCTGCCTTGCACCCATTTCCAATGACATTTTATATGTATCTATTCTGTGAGAAATATGAGATGAAAATACATTTAATCTTAAGTTACCAAGTTCCTCAAGGTTTTGTTTGACTTTATTACTGGAAGATATAAGGCTGTATATAAATACAATTAATGATAAAAATAAGAAAATTAGTGTAAATATAACACTTCTATCAAAATGGTTATTGTCTTTTTTTACTCTAGTAAAAGCCATATTATTTTTTACCTCAGATTATTATAATCATATAAACAGCTATGTACAAACAACCATTTAACATAATATCATATTCCATAAAAAAATTAAAGATATTATTTGTATAAACTATGCATAAATATGCTTTTTGTCTTGAAGTTTATATAATGAATGGTTATAAAAATAGTAAGAAGGATTAAATGATAAGAAAACTTTGTTATATTTTTATATTTATAATTATCTTTTTATTTTACGGCTGCTCAAGTAATACGCCGGAATATGCAGTTAATAACATTATTTCTGCATATAATAATAAAGATATTGAAAGCTTTTGGAATAATATACTGCCTGATGACAGGTATGCAGTTTCAAGCAGTCTAATATCAAACATTAATAATCAGGATTTATTTTATATGATAGCACCGGTTTTAGATAAGGATAATGTTTCTCCTGATAATATAAGTGCAGAAGAATATATATATGGCAGTTTCAGAATTATTTTAGGCGATAAAGATATGGAGCTTATTAAACTAAATAAAATAAGTGATTCTTTATATTATGCAGATATAAAAACAGGAGAAAAGCAGATTATTATGCCGTTAAAATATTTTAACGGCAGCTGGTATATGAGTATAAAAAAATAGATTATATTTCATCTTTGCTTACTGCTGTAAAAATCAGATTATGTTCATCTGCATACTCTATGCATTTTTCCATATCAACAACTATTGTTTCTCCGCTTTCCATAACAAGACCAAGCCCGCCATTCTCTGCGATATTTCTTAATGTATCAAGTCCAACAGTAGGTAAATCAAACCTTTCATCCTGATATGCTTTACCTGTTTTTATACATATTGATTTTCCTTTGCCAAGTTTTGAGCCTCTTGCAAAAGTAATGTCTGTGCCTTCTGCACTTTCAACTGCCATAATGCCCTCACGGCTTATTACAATAGACTGACCTAAATCAAGATAACCTATATGCTTTGCAAATAAAAAACCTTCTTTTACAATATCCTGCAGTCCTTCATCAATATAAGACCTTTTAGAAAACTGTCTGCTTTTTGGTATAATAGATGAATAGACTTCTTTCTGAGAAAGCATTTCTATATTGATTTTTTTCATTTCATTTATAATAGCAAGGTTAATAGAATCGGTACTTTTTAATGATATTTTTGCAAGTATAAGCAGTGCTTTTAAATCAAACCTTGTGCTGTGCAGCAGTTTTATTTCTACTTTTCCAGAAAGCAGTGCGTGAGTAATTTTATGTTTTTTTAATGTTTTAAGCATTTTACCTGCAAGCCCTACGCTGTATTCATAATAGTAATCAGCAAGCTCTTTTAATTCTTCATTTAAAGTACAGCTTTCTTTTAAGGCTATTATTAAAAGTTCATCGCCTTTTTCTTTAATATATTTTGCTCCTATTAAAGGCAGTGAGCCATATCCTGCAATTATTGCTACTTTTCTTTTTTCCATTTTTTTCCTTATATTTAAATATTTACTTTATTTTTAATAAGCTTAACAATTGTGCCATAAAGCTGAGGCAGATTAACAGGTTTTGCTAAATGCTCATTCATTCCAGCCTCCAGCGATGCTGCCACATCTTCTTCAAAAACATTAGCACTTAAAGCGATAATAGGCACAGTCTTTGCATCACTTCTATCAAGGTTTCTTATATCTTTTGCAGTTTCAAGTCCGTTAAGTACTGGCATTTGAATATCAATAATTAGTATATCAAATGTGCCTTCTTTTGAGTTTTTAAATGTGTTTACTGCTTCAAGCCCGTTAAATGTTTGTGTAACATTAATATTTTTAAGTTTTAAAAGCTCTGTTAATATCTGCATATTTACTACATTATCTTCTGCTACAAGCACATTAAGCCCAGATAAGCTTTCGTTATCTATATTATCATTTTTATTATCTACATCTTGGTTTAAAGTATTAGATTTCATAACTTCAAAAGGAAGTGTTATTATTACTTTTGTCCCTTTTTCATACTGGCTTTCAATTTTAATATCGCCATTCATGTGTTTTACCTGACCATTAACAATAGAAAGCCCAAGCCCTGCACCTGTAATATTTTTTGTATCATTTCTATTTTCCCTGTTAAATGGTGTAAAAATAGTCTTTAAGAAATCTTCACTCATACCAATTCCATTATCTTCAATAATAAACTGAAATCGTGGTATGGAAGGCACAGTGTTTTCCTGCACAGTAAATTTTATTATGCCATTATCTTTTGTATATTTAAATGCATTTGATAATATATTGCTTAATATATGCATCAATGTATTGGCATCACCTTTAATATTTTTATGTGTTACATTAAAATCTACTATAAACTTTTTATTATCTCTTTCTGCAACAGTGTGGAAAAGGCTGCAGATTTCATTTATTTTATTTTCAAGATTAAATTCAACAAGGCTGTAATCAAGCGCTTTACTTTCAGACTGGGCCATTTCTAAAAAGTTGCTGATTAATGTTAAAAGCTGTGAGCCTGAAATTTTAATCTTTTCAATATAATCAAGCAGTTTTTGCCTGTCATCAATATTTAAAGCCATTAATTCAGATATACCAATAATGCAGTTTAAAGGTGTGCGCATATCGTTGGAAACACTTGAATAAAGAATACGTTTTGCTGCTGCACTTTCTTTTAAAGCTTCCACCGCTTCTTCTAAAAGTTCAATATGGGCAAGTTCCTGTTCCCTTTCAATGCCACATTCCTTAAAACAAAGCAGTATATTTTCTTTTGATATTGCTTTATTTCTAATAATTCTTATATTTATCCATTTATTTTCACCGTTATCAATTTTATGGAAATATTTATCCATATTAAAGCTGCTGCTTTTTGACATTGATTTTAACCTTTCCAGTGAAAATGTATCTATAAATTCTTCTTTAGATGCTTCATCAAGAGTATCAACATATTTCTTAAAAAAATCTTCATACATTCCATTAGGGCGTATTCTGCATACGCTGCCTGTACTTCTTACAATGCTGTATGTATTATTTTCAAGATTAACCCTGTATATGCAGTAATAAATATATCCAAGCATATCAACAGTGCTGTCAGAATCATCTGCACGTTTTTTTAGATAATAACCATCAATGTATGAAATAGTTACTGCAAAAGCAAGCATAATGAAAATAATAATATATTTTGAATACTCATCTTCAATAGCAGAATGCATAACGTTATCATCTATAACTGTTATGGAATAATATTTAGTCCGTGGGTTTTGTCTATAAAATATAGAATACTTGTTGCCATTAACATACTCCATTTTAAAAAAGCCATATCTATTATGGGATTCTAAAATATTTTGTTTTATGCCGCTTAAAAATTCACTGTATTCATTAATTGATTTATTATCTTTTGAGTAAAAGGCAATCATTTCACCTTTATCATCTATTAAGAAATTCATTTTCGTATCAAGAGTATGCTGATTAAAAAATTTATTTGTGCCAAGTGTATCAGTATGTAAATCAATTGCTAACACACCTTTATTATCAGGCAGGCTTATTGAGGCAGTAGCCACATACCTTTTAGTAATCATATCCTGATACACTTCTGAAAATACAGGCGTTCCTGGATTCTTTATGGCATTTGTATACCATACTCTGTTTTTATAATTATTTTTTTCCCCTGTTTCTAAAATATCGCCATACTCTCTATCTACAAACATATTATCATTAGCAAAATAAACATTAATATCCTGCAGAAATAATGTTCTCCTTAAATGTTCATAATAAGTATTAAGCCATTTTATATAATCATCTTTTGTGGCGTTATTTGCAATGTATGTAATAAGTTCATCTGATGCAGTCTGTAATGAATATGAATAAAGCTGAGAAAGAAATGTTGTTTTTGTATAAAGCAGTTCAAGTGTATTTATTCCTACATTTTCAATCCTTTGATTGATTTTTTCCTGATATGCAACGCGACTGAATGTAAAAATAATACCTGTAATAGCAATAAAAACAGCAAAAAAGATTAATGCTCTGTATGAACTTGTAAAGCGTAATCTGTTTATTTTTTCCTTTCCCATATAAACCTCAAACTACTCTTTATAACTTCTGCTTTGTAGATAGGCATTCCCCTTTTTAAAAAAAAGGGGAATATTATAAATAATATTTATTTTTCTATGTGATTACAGCCATTCAACAGTTGCAGGTGGTTTAGTAGTAATATCATAGACTACTCTGTTAATACCGCGAACTTCATTTACGATTCTATTAGATGTTTTAGCAAGTACTTCATGTGGAATACGAGCCCATTCAGCAGTCATAAAGTCAGAAGTAATAACTGCGCGCAGACCAACTGTATAGTAATATGTTCTAGAATCGCCCATAACACCAACAGAGCGCATATCTGTTAAAGCAGCAAAATACTGGCTTATTTCTTTATCAAGCCCCGCATTAGCTATTTCCTCCCTAAAAATAGCATCAGCGTCCTGCAGAATGGCAACTTTATCTGCAGTGATTTTGCCAATAATCCTAACCCCTAAACCAGGACCAGGGAAAGGCTGCCTCATAACAAGGCTTTCAGGTAACCCTAAATCAATACCTACACGGCGGACTTCATCTTTAAAAAGCTCTCTTAAAGGCTCTATTAACCCTTTAAAGTCCATGTGTTCTGGCAGGCCGCCAACATTATGGTGGCTTTTAATCATTGCAGAGCTGCCAGCACCGCTTTCTATAACATCAGGGTAAATTGTGCCTTGTACAAGATAATCAACAGAGCCAAGTTTTTTAGCTTCTTCTTCAAATACAGCAATAAATTCATTGCCTATAATTTTGCGTTTCTGTTCAGGGTCTTCCACATCTTTCAGTTTTGATAAAAATCTTTCCCCAGCATTAACTCTTATTAAGTTTAAGCCGAATTTTGAAAATATTTTTTCTACTTCGTCCCCTTCGTTTTTTCTTAAAAGTCCATGGTCTACAAATACACATGTTAACCTGTCCCCAATAGCTTTTTGAACTAAAAGGGCAGCAACAGAAGAATCAACTCCGCCGCTTAATGCGCATAGTGCTTTCCCATTTCCTGCTTTTTCTCTAATTTTAGCAATGGCATCATCAATAAATGATGACATTTTCCAATCCCCTTTAAAACCGCATATATCAAAAAGGAATGTTTTAATCATATCAATACCGCGGATAGAGTTTGTAACTTCCGGGTGGAACTGAACAGCATAAAGTTTTTTACTGTTATTTTCCATTGCTGCAACAGGGCAGTTATCAGTTTTTGCGCTGACATTAAAACCCTCAGGGGCAGTTTTAATATAATCAGTATGGCTCATCCATGTGGCAGTAGTTTCTTCCACATTAGGTGATTTAAAAAGCACGGCGTTTTTATCAACATGCACCATAGTAGAGCCGTATTCAGGTGAGCCGCTTCTTTCCACATATCCGCCAAGAGTTTTTGCCATAAGCTGAGCACCATAGCATATACCAAGCACAGGAAGCCCCATATCAAATATGGCTTTATCACACTGAGGGGCATTTTCTTCATATACACTTGCAGGACCGCCTGAAAGGATAATTGCCTTATACCCCTTTTCACGAATACGTTCAGGGCTTGAAGTATAGCTTAATATTTCACTAAATACTCCACACTCCCTTGTTCTTCTGGCAATCAGTTTGCTGTACTGGCCGCCAAAATCAAGAATAAGTATTTTTTCTAAATCCATAAAAGTTTATTCTCCAAACATTATAGCTTTACCGCTACTATTTTCACTATAACAAATAATTCATTTTTTTGCATTAAAAATATTTGATTATTTACTAAAATTATTATTTGAAGAAAATTTTTATATATGATATAGTAACAAGATAATTATAAATTTATACGAGGAAACAATCATTTATGACTAAGTGGATATTTGTTACAGGCGGCGTTGCCAGCTCATTAGGTAAGGGAGTATCTGGTGCCAGTGTTGGTAAATTATTACAATTAAACGGGTTTAGTGCAGCAATGGCTAAGTTTGACCCTTATTTTAATGTAGACCCAGGCACAATGAACCCATACCAGCACGGCGAAGTTTATGTAGCTTCTGACGGAGCTGAAACAGACTTAGATTTAGGCTACTATGAAAGGTTTCTTGGTATGAAAACTACTAAGGATAATACAAATACATCTGGCGATATATATAAAACAGTTATAGAAAGGGAAATCAGAGGTCAGTATAACGGTAATACTGTGCAGGTTATCCCTCACATTACTGATGAAATCAAGCACCGTATTAATAAATTTGACGGCAAAGTTGATATAGCTTTAATAGAAATAGGCGGTACTGTTGGTGATATTGAGGGGCTGCCATTTTTAGAGGCTATCAGGCAGTTTACTCTTGAAAAAGGTAAAGGAAATGTTTTACATATTCACTTAACTCTTGTGCCTTTTATAGGCGCTGCTATGGAGCTTAAAACTAAACCTACGCAGCATTCTGTTGCAAAACTCAGGGAATCAGGAATTATGCCTGATATTATTATCTGCCGCAGTGAAAAGCATTTAGATGATGATGTTAAGAAAAAAATAGCGCTTTTCTGCAACGTTCGCAGAGAGGCTGTTATGGAGGCTACTGACTGCCCGTCAATTTACCAGATACCAGAATCTTTTTATAATCAAGGGGTAGATAAACTTGTTATGAAAATGTTAAACCTTACTCCTAAAAAAGAGTTTGACACTTCCTGGTTTAACATAGTTAAAAAAGACTTAACAAAAACTGCCCGCATAGCTGTAATAGGTAAATATACAGGTATGAAAGATGCATATAAATCAATTGCAGAATCTTTATATCTTGCAGGGCTGCATAAAGGTATAAAAGTAGAAGATGTATATTTTGAAGCAGAAGACCCTGAATTATTAAATAAAATAAAAGGTTTTGACGGTATATTAATCCCCGGCGGCTATGGTTATAGAGGTGTAGAAGGAAAAATCTCTGCTATAACTTATGCAAGGGAAAATAATATCCCATTTTTTGGAATCTGCCTTGGTATGCAGTGCGCAGTAATTGAGGCAGCAAGAAATTTAGCAGGTATAAAAGATGCAACTTCCGGCGAATTTGACAGTAATGCAAAAAATCAGGTAATAGCAATGCTTAACGAACAGCGTTCCATAGTAAATATTGGCGGCACTCAGCGTGTTGGGGAATACAGCGCTAAAATCAAAAAAGGAACACTTGCATATAAACTCTATGGCACAGAAGATATTGTAGAACGCCACAGGCACAGATATGAATTTAACCCAGAATATGCAGAACAGCTTGAAAAAGCAGGGCTTAAAATATCAGCTTATCATGACAGCCTGCCAGAAATAGTGGAAATAGAAAGCCACCCATTTTTTATAGGCTGCCAGTTTCACCCAGAGTTTGCTTCAAGTGTAGATAAACCGCATCCAGTGTTTTCAGGCTTTGTTGAAGCCTGCGTGAAAAACCATAAGTAAATTATATTGGAGTATAAATATGTGTGGAATAGTAGGATATACAGGAAGAAAGGAAAGTGCACCTATTTTAATCGCAGGATTAAAAGCACTTGAATATAGAGGATACGATTCTGCAGGGCTTGCAGTAGAAGAAAAAGACGGTATAAAAATAGTCAAATCTGTTGGTAAAGTTTCAGCTTTAAAAAGTGAAGTATCTAATTATACGCTGCACGGCACAACAGGTATCGCTCATACCAGGTGGGCAACCCATGGAAAACCGTCTACAATTAATTCTCACCCACATTCAGACTGTTTAGGTGAAATAGCAGTTGTCCATAACGGTATAATAGAAAATTATCAGGCATTAAAAGATGAGCTTATAAAAAAAGGCCATACATTTAAATCAGAAACAGATACAGAAGTAATTGCGCATTTATTAGAGGAAAAACTAAAATCAGTAAATTCTGATTATGAAAATGAATTTTTAAAAGCAGCAGCAGAAGTAACAAAAATGCTTGAAGGAAGTTACGCTTTAGGGCTGCTTTGGAAAAAAGCACCAAATATGATAATAGGCAGCCGCGTTAAAAGCCCACTTGTATGCGGAGCAGGTGAAAATGAAAATTTTCTTGGCTCAGATGTTTCTGCCTTTAACCAGTGGACAAGAAATGCCATTTATTTAGATGATTACGATATTGTAGTATTAAAAGAAAATGAAATAAAAATATATGACAGGCAGCTGCATGAAAAATATTATAATATAATAGAATTAGAGCAGGGCTTGGAGCAGTCAGGTAAAAACGGCTATGAGCATTATATGCTTAAAGAAATCAACGAACAGCCATTTACTGTAAGAAGCACAATAGAGGCAGTATTAAAAGATATTAATACAGCTTTTGGTATAACAAAAGATGAACTTAAAAATATAAAAAATATATTAATGATAGGCTGCGGCACAGCATACCATGCAACAATGGTTGCAAAATACTGGGTGGAAGAATTTTGCAATATTCCATGCCAGGCAGAATACGCCTCAGAATATAAATACAGAAAGGCTGCCATGCCTGATGAAACTTTGGCAGTATTTGTAAGCCAAAGCGGTGAAACAGCAGATACTGTATCAGCTTTAGAAAAAGCTCGCGCTGCAGGATTTAAAACTTTATCAATATGCAATGTGTTTGGCTCTACTCTTGCAAGAATGAGCGACCATACATTTTATACAAAATGCGGTTCAGAAATAAGTGTAGCATCAACAAAAGCATTTACTGCGCAGCTTGCAGCATTATTCTCTCTTTCTGTCTTAATTGCAGAATCAGCAGGCAGTATATCAACGGAAAAAAAAGGCAGGCTTTTAAATGAACTGGCAAAACTTCCTGTTGCAATAGAAACAGCAGTATCAGAAGACGGCAGTATTTCAAAACTTGCAGAAAAATATTATAAAGAAAAAACATTTGTATTTTTAGGCAGAAATGTAAACTATCCAATAGCATTAGAAGGTGCTTTAAAACTAAAAGAAATCACATATTTACAGGCAGAAGGTTTCCCTGCTGGTGAAATCAAACACGGACCTATTGCCTTAATTAATACAGATATGCCAGTTATAAGCATTATGCCTGCAGACAGCCTTTATGATAAAATGGTTAATGCATGCGAAGAAGTTATGGCACGTGGTGCAAAAGCAATAGCTGTAACAGATGAAAAAGGGTATAAGCTGCTTGAAAACAGGGTTGAAGATGTGATAGTTCTTCCAAATGTAGAAGAATATTTATTTCCTTTTATTTCAGTTATTGCACTGCAGCTTTTTGCATACCGCATAGCTAAACTTAATAACAGAGAAATAGACCAGCCTAGAAATCTGGCAAAAAGTGTTACTGTGGAATAAATATGCATAAATTTGGTTTAAAGCTCTGGTCTGTAAATAAAAATTATATTGATACAGCTAAAAAACTCTATGATGAAAATATTTATGACTATATAGAGCTTTATGCCATACCTTCCTCTTTTGATGAATATGCTGCCCTTTGGAAATCATTAAATATACCTTATATTATCCACGGACCACATTTTATGCACGGCATTAATTTTTCATTTGAAGATAAATTAAATGATAATATGAAGCTTGCTTATGAAGCCTTAAAATATGCAGACTATCTTAATGCAGATAAGGTAATATTTCACCCAGGCATTAAAGGAGATTACAGGCAGACTGCAAAGCAGATAAAAATGATTAATGATGAAAGAATATTAATAGAAAATAAACCATACCATGTGGCAGTAGAAACTGAAAACCTTTCATTAGACGATGTATGTGTTGGGTATTCTCCTGAGCAGATAAAATATATAATGGAAGAAAGCGGGGCAGGTTTCTGCCTTGATTTAGGTCATGGCACATGTGCAGCAAACAGCCTGCATATTAACTATCTAGAATTTTTAAAAGAATTTATAAGCCTAAACCCATATATGTATCACATAAGCGATGGCGAAATAAATGGCACAACAGATAAACATTATAATATAGGAAAAGGCAGTTATGATTTTCATAAGCTTTTTTCTATTGTCCCAGAAAATTCTATAATGTCAGTTGAAACTGCAAAATCTTCAAAAGATAATCTTGATGATTTTGTATGTGATATGAAATTATTAAGAGAATACAGCAGAAACATAAATAATTAATTATTGCATACATATATTATATAGTATATAATTAAACAAATATCCAATTCAATTATTTATATTAAATATAGAGCTTATAATAAGCTTAAGAGGGTAGAATGTTTTTTTCCAAAAAAAATTATAATGTTACTATATCAGATAAAAATATAACACTTGAAGTCAAATCAGGTACTAATCTTTATAAATTATTAATTGATGAAAACCTTATCAACCCTACATTATGTAATGGTGCAGGCCAGTGCGGCAAGTGTAAAATACGCTATATCAGCCCAAACCCTCCAAAACCTGTGTATAAAGAAACGCTTATTTTAGCAAAAGTTAATATTGATGCAGGTTACAGGCTTGCATGCCAGCAGGTAGTGAAAAAAAATATAGAAATAGATATAAGTGAAATTTCTTCCTCTGCTAAATTTTTCAATCCAGAAAAAAAGAATGAAAATAATAAGGCAGATGAGCAGGCAGCAAATGAAACGGCAGAAGAAAATACTTTATCAGAAGAAACTTATGAAAATAATGAAGAAATAGATGAAACAGTATCAATAAACGATTTTAACCCAGAACCCCACAATAAAATCAACTTTGATTTAAGAAAAGAAGAAGGCCCTACAGACGGTATATTACTTATCCAGCAAAGAAGCGGCATAAGATATTACTGCTATTCTGCAGCTATTGATAATATAGTATCAGAAGGCACTCACCCATATAATGAACCATTAAGGGATATTATAGATAACGATATGCTGCCTGATTTTTTATATTCAGAGCTTAAAATAAGAGATATAGAGCGTGTTATGGTGCTGATAGAAGGTAACGACAGCTATGGGGCAGAGCCTAAAATGGATATGTTTAGGTATCTTAATTTTGAAATAGGCACTCAGCAGTATGAAATGATTATGCCTAGAGGCAGTAAAAGCTATGATATAACACATTTTTTCAGGCTTTTAAATGCAGATAAGAATAACCAGCTTATTTTTTCTCTTGATATGCTTAACCGCTGCCATTATGCTACGCCTAAACTTTTTACTGATATGCATTTTCCATTTTTAAAAAATGATAATCTTGTGGCAATAAAACCACGCGGATTAAACCCTATTACATCATTTAATGATAAATTAGAGCCTGCATCTGTAGAAAGTCGTGAAAAAGATATTGACGGCATAACACTAAGCGCACTTTTACAGTTAATAAAATTAATGCTTAAACATGGCATAATTAATAATAAATTTAAGCTGCGTCCACGCAGTGAGCTTGCAAAGCAGAATGTTCCGCTTGGGCTTTCTGTCCGTATATTTGGTCAGGAAACACCAGAAGGGTTTTATGTATACAGGGACAGGTTTGCAGAAATAGTTTTAACTCAAAATGAACTTGATGAAATATATCAAATCAGGTCATACATTCGTGCAGTAATTGATTATACAAGGGACTGCATAGGTGTGGTAGACGGTCTTATTTTCTATACTACACATAACCATGAAGATTTAATTAATTTAATGTTTGATTTAGATTTTATATCGAAAGAATTTGCAAATAAAGTTATATACAGACCAGGCGAAGCTACTGTGCAGGCTATAAAACTCTTTAAAGAAAAAGACGTACCAACATTTTTAGAAGTTAATTTTAAAAATGTAAAACGTATAGATTTACTTGATGATGCAGACTTCCAAAAAGCTGCCATATCAAATTTTTTAGAAATATAATTAAAGGGAGTTGATAATGAGTAATCCAGTATTTAGTGAGAGAGCATTTGAAAGGGCAGGTTACAGCTCAGGCACAGACAGCATGACTGTAAACGGCTCAATTATGAAAACTTTTATTTTAGGGCTTGTATTTGCTTTAACAAGCTTTGTAGTGATTAAATATTTACCTAATTTTTATGGTTCTATTGGTGGAGTAGTTACAGTTTCTGCCATAGCTGCTTTTGTAGTTGGGCTTATTATTTCTTTTAAACCAACAACTGCACCATTTTTATCTGTTGTTTATGCAGTGCTTGAAAGTATTGTGGTAACAGTTATTTCCATACTTTTAAACCAGCAGTATAACGGTATTGTTTTTGAAGCAGTTACTTATACAATGATTGCATTTTTTACTATGCTTATTCTTTATAGAATAGGTGCAATAAAAGCAACACAAACTTTTAAATCAGTACTTATAACAGCAACGGCAGCAATAGCCATATCTTATATAATTTTATTTATATTATCATTTTTTAATATCCGTCCAGACTGGTTTTACGGCAATTCTACTTTAAGCATTGGTATTAATGCTGTTATTATAGTTGTTGCAGCTTTAAATTTAATTCTTGATTTTGATTTTATAGAAAAAGGCGCAGCAGAAGGTATGCCAAAATATATGGAATGGTATGCTGCGTTTGGTTTAATGGTAACAATTATATGGCTTTATATTGAAATATTAAGGATTTTGAGCAAAATAAAAAGCAGAGATTAATTATTAAATTAAATTAAATTATAACTTAAATAACCCAAATTGATGAATATATCATTTTGGGTTATTTTTAATAATTTTTATCTGCAGGCATCTTTATATCCAAGCCTGCATGCTTTATTTAGATAATTATTTGCCATATTAATATTTTTAGCTATATCGTATTTGCCTGTATTTAAAAGATAACCTATTGTATAACATCCTAATGCGTAATTCATTTTACATGATTTTTCAAAGAAATTTAATGCTTTGTCTGTATCATGGGGAACGCCTTTACTGTAAAGGTATAATGCTCCTGCATAAAGACATGATTCTGGGTTTCCTGTATCACATTCTTTTGTAAGCATTTTATTTGATTTTCTATAATATGCTTCTGACTGGTCCATATCTTCTGGAATAAACCTGCTTTCTGAATAAAGTTTACCCATCATATAGCATGCTCTGCCGTTGCCTATTTCACAAGATTTAATATAATACCTTGCTGCTTTTACATGGTCCATTTGGCGGGAAAGCCCCATATAATATATATTTGCAAGAAGATAGCAGGCTTCGCCGTTTTTTTCATTACAGCCTTTTTCTGATAATGAAAATGCCGTAATATAATCTTTATTTTGATATGCAGTAAGTCCATAATCTTGATTATTTTTATTACATGCAGCAGCAAAAAATAATACGGCAGTTATTAAAAATATATAATATTTCATATAATCCCCAATATGCAGATTACTTTAAAGTGCAGGCAGAAATAAAACCAAGCTGGCATGCTTTATCGTAATATCTTAAAGCAGAGCCGTCATTTTCCTGCACACCATAACCTAATGAATACATATCCCCAAGCAGCTTGCAGCCGTAAGGATTATTAAAATCACATGATACTAACATATTTTCAAAGCTTTTTTCTTTATCTATGCGTGAAAACCTTGTATATCTTTTATACATATTGCCAAGGTATACACATAAATTAGATGCGCCACTTTGGCACATTTTTTCAGCTTTTGAAATAATTTCTGCTTTATTATTTAATTCAGTATTTTTATATGTATTATACATATCTATTAATTTAAGGCATCCATCAGGGTTATGGTTATCACATGAACTTTTATAATAAGAAAAAGCAAGGCTTTTATTATCTTCTTCATAAAAATAGTAATCACCAAGCATAGCGCATCCTTTACCGTTATTTAAATCACATGATTTTTTAAGGTAGTTTATACCTTCTTCATAAGGGTCATATAATATACCCTTAATATACATCTGCCCAAGTTCAATACAGTCGCTGCTTTTATTATCATTGCAGTTTTGCAAAAACATGGTAGATGCCATTTGATAATATTCATCTCGTTTTTTATCATTCATAGTAACGGCTCTGCCCTCATTATACATTTTACCCATATACAAACAAGATTCAGGATATTTATTAACGCATCCTTTTGTAAAATATTTTAAAGCAGTGCTGTCGCTTTGTTCAACATATTTACCTTCAAGATATACTTTTCCAAGCAGCTGGCAGCTTTCATAATCTAAATTTTTACAGTTTTTTGCTGCCATATTAAGAGCAGATATAATATTTCCATTATCATAAGCAGTTTGAGCACTGTTATGATAAAGTTCTGGAATATATAAATAAGCTTCCTCACTCTTAAATTTTGCACAGCTTGAAACAAAAACTATAAAAAATATTAAAAATATAAAAATTTTACTTTTCATTTTTCCTACTTTTGTTTAAAGATATATAATAAGTGTATATTAAAAGATTTAATTTATCAATTAAAAGATTACTTAAAAATAATTTTTGAGGGCTTGATGAAGAAATTAATGGTGGTGCCTGTATTTATTTTATTCTTTTTTCCTCTGCAGGCTTTATGCAATCCAATATTTAATATTTTAGACAGTGAATGTGTAGTATTCATTCAAGGCTCTACTATTGACTCTACAATCAGTGCACCACTGGAAGTTTTTTTAAATACAGTAAATAAAGCAAATCTTCAAGTATGGTATATTAAAAAAGACCAGTATTCCCGCGTAAAATTTAGCAATAATACATACCTTGAACTTGATAATAAACCAAAAACAACATCAGAAATATATCTTTATAAAAAAGGCAGGTCATTTTACCAAATATCATTAAACGATGAAAATATGACAGCAAAAGTAAATAAGTATTTTGGCAGGCAGATATTTCCTGTGTTTGATAAACGAAGTAAAGTAATCTATGAAAAAGAATATCAGGGGGCAATATATATAGATTACAGCCAGCAGGAGCTGTTTGATTTATCAAACGGTTATCTTGATGAAGAAGAATATGATGTATATATGCAGGCTCAAAAACAGCTTAAAAGCAAGCTGATGATTAATCTGCAGATATTAAAAATCCCATATAAAGAAACACCTGCAAATGCTAAATCAGTATTGTTTCCTAACAGATACAGCGTAGATTTAGAAGGAAAGGGTGGCAATGTAATATTATTTAAACAGGGCAGAGAACCTATCGTTGTGCCGCTGTCATCTATTGATATAACAAATTTAAATTTATTTTTCAGCAAGGGTAAATAAGTATGGTATCTTTATTTAAAATGAGTAAGTCAGTAAACTGTTATGTAAAAGCATACTGCAAAGACGGGGAAATTGTTACAGGGTTTGTAGCATCATATACAAGACCTGAAGACAATCCTAATGAAAGAACTGGTTTTATAGAGGTAGATAAAAAAAGTCATTACATAGTGCTTAAACAGTATGAACTTGAAAATCTTGAAATATATGATGCAGCTGGCAGAAAAATTAATACAGAGCCTACTGCATTTGAAAAATTTAAATATTTTATGCTTGGCAGAGATATAAATAAATAAAAATTATAATTATAAGGAGTAAACATTATAATGAAAAAAATAATCGTAATGGGCGTAGGTAACTATATATTAACAGATGAAGGTATCGGCATACATGTAATTAAAGAACTTGAAAAAATGCAGTGGCCTGAAAATGTAGAAATATATGACTGCGGCACAACAGGTATATTATCATTTCACAAGTTTGTAGAGGCTGATATTTTAATTGCAATAGATGCAATAGCTTTAAAAGCAGAACCTGGCACAATAAAAGTGTATAATAAAGATGATATTATGCTTTCAAAAGTGCCAATGAAAATATCTCCACATCAAATAGGGTTTCAGGAAACACTTTTTCAGGCAGAACTTCATTCAAAATCACCAGAAATAGTAACATTAATAGGTGTAGTTCCAGAATCTTATGCAGCTGGCACTGAGCTTTCAGAATGTATTGCAGAAGTATTTCCAAAAGTGGTTGAGCTTACAATAGAATATATTAATAAATATGTGGAAGAATATAAATAAAACTAATTTTGTGCCATGGCTGTAGTTTTTACAGCCTGAAGCAGTTTATTATATTCTTTCATCACTTTGCTGCTGTATGCTTTTGGCAGTCTGTTTTCCCGCTTTGCTCTAAACATATTTGCTGGACCCATATTATATGCAGTTAAAGCATGTTCCAGATTGCCATTAGTTTTATTTAAAAGGTATTCCATATATGCAGCACCAAGCATTATATTTGTTTCTGCATCAAATAGATTATTTGTATTCATAATACCTTTATTTGTCTTAGTATTAATATATTTAGCAGTATCAGGCAGCAGCTGCATAAGTCCTTTTGCACCTTTATGAGAAAGAGCATTAGGGTTAAATGTGCTTTCCACATGGATAAGAGCAATAAGCAGCAGCGGGTCAATATTATGTATTTCTGACTGCTCTGCAATGACATCAGCAATTTCTAAACGCTGCCTGCTTGTTAAATATTTACCAGAAGTAAGCTGCATAGCATAATCAAGCATTAAAATATTTTCATGTTCTGCAATAGTTTGTTTTTTCTGATAGATTTCTGCTGAAATCTGATTAAGACGCCTTGTTTCCTGAATAATAGCAAGTTTATATTCATTATTTTTTTTATCAATATAAGGTGATATTATTAAAGGAATAAGCGTTAAAAAGCCAAGCATTAAAGCAACTAAATAAAAAGGCGGTGTAATGTGGTATAAAAAATTTTCTGCCTTTGATAAGATATTTCTATTTTTCATAACATATAAATTAAGATAAAACTGCATAAAGTCAAGTATAAAATGAAATAATAGACAAATTTATACAATTTATATATAATAACATTCAAAGGTGTTAATATGGAATATACATATAACAGTATGATTTTTAAAGATATTACAATATGTCAGTTAAAAAATAAAGGCTTTCGTTTTGGCTGTGATTCACCTGTATTAGCCTGGTTTACCCGTGCAAAAAAGGGTTGGCATGTGGCAGACTGCGGCAGTGGAAGCGGTGTGATTGCTGCATTAATTGCAAAAGGGTATGGTGCAAAAGTAACGGCAATAGAAATGCAGCAGGAAATGTTCGAGTGTTTAAAGCAGACAGTAGAAATATGCAAAATGCATGATAAAATAGATATAATAAATCAGGATATAAGGCAGATAAGTAGAGAAAAGCTTTATGATGCAGTAGTATGCAACCCGCCATACAGGCATGCAGGCACAGGTAAAACTGCAAAAGATGAGGTTGCAAATAAAGCCCGTTTTACCCTTACTATGAATATAGAAGATGTGGTGAAATTTGCAAAGGGTAGTTTAAAGCATCAGGGCAGGCTGTTTTTTTCATATGATGCAGATATGATGATTGAGGCGCTGCATATATGTAAAATAAACAATTTAGAGCCTAAAAGAATATTATCTCTGCATAAAGATATTTCATCAAAAGCAAAATTAGTATTTATAGAGTGTATGCTTGCAGGCGGTAAAGAATTATGTATTGAGCCGCCACTTTTCCAGCAAGGAACAATTGATGAAACAAAAAGATATGATAATATATTTAAAGGCGTATGGGAAAGTTAATGTTTAGGGTATTGTAGCGTTTCTATAAATAAATAATAATTGCTATTAAATTTATTTTATGATATTTTTAACAGGTAATTTCTATATAAAGGTTATAAAATGAATTATATTGGTTCAAAATATTCTTTAATGAATTTTTTAATAAAAAGTATAAGTTCAGTTATTAATAAAAAATCAAATATGATATTTGCAGATTTATTTGCAGGAACAGGTGTAGTTGGTGCAGAATATCGTTCTATGGGTTTTAATGTGATATCCAATGATATACAATATTATAGTTATGTTTTAAATAAACACTATATAACTAATAATGCAACTATAAGTTCCCAGTTAATAGATTATTTGAATAACTTAAAAGGTGTGGAAGGATTTGTATATAATAATTATTGTGCTGGTTCAGGTAGTGGAAGAAACTATTTTAGTGATGAAAATGGTAAGAAGTGTGATGCAATAAGATTAGAGTTAAATTATTTATTTAGTAGAAATGAAATTGATGAATCATCATATTATACACTTTTAGCAAGTTTATTAAATTCTGTTGATAAGGTGGCTAATACAGCATCTGTTTATGGTGCATTTTTAAAACATATTAAGCTATCTGCACAAAAACCATTGTTATTGGAATTATTACCCCAAATTAATGGTTTAATAGGTAGAGTATATAATATGAATATAAATGAGTTAATATCACATATTGATGGTGATATATTGTATTTAGACCCACCATACAATACACGCCAATATAGTGCTAATTACCATGTATTGGAAACAATTGCAAGATATGATTATCCAGAATTATTTGGTAAAAGTGGTCTAAGAGATTATTCTACACAAAAAAGTGCATATTGTTCTAAACGTACAGTTGAAGAAGTGTTTGATGATTTAGTTAAAAGAGCAAAATTTAAGTATATATTTGTAAGTTACAATAATGAAGGATTAATGAGTTTAGATGTTATAAAAAATATTATGAAAAAATATGGTAAATATACCTGTTTTACTCAAGAATATAAACGTTTTAAAGCAGATAAAGATATAAATAGAAATATTTCATCATCAAAAACCATAGAATATTTACATTTATTAGAAAAGGTTTCATAGTGGCAAAATATAATGATATTAATATGAAATTATGGCATAATTATAATGATATTTCTACAGATTCATTGTGGATTATTGATAAGCGTGATAATAGTGGAATACATAGTGGTCATTATCATGGTAATTTTATTCCACAAATTCCATATCAACTTTTTAGTAGATATACTAAAAAAGGGGATTGGATTCTTGATCCTTTCATGGGTAGTGGTACATCAATTATTGAAGCAATAAATATGGAAAGAAATGCTATTGGTATAGAATTACAACAAAATGTTGCTCAAGAAGTTTCTGATAGATTAGGTAATATAAAAATAAATGATACAAAGTATTTAATTTTTCAAGGTGATAGTGGTATTTTAGATATTAATCGGCAGTTACAAAACCATAATATAAATAAGGTTCAGTTTATAATTTATCATCCACCTTATTGGGATATTATAAAGTTTTCAAATGATAAACAGGACTTGTCAAATGCAGATACATTGCAAAATTTTTTATATAAATTTGGTAAAACAATAGATAATACATCAAAATTACTTGAAAAAAATAGATATTGTGCACTAGTTATTGGTGATAAGTATGCAAATAGTCAGATTATTCCTCTTGGTTTTTACTGTATGAATCTTTTTATGGAGAGAAATTTTTTAATGAAAGCAATAATTGTTAAAAATTTTGATGAAACTAAAGGAAAAAATGGTACAAAAGCAATATGGAGATATAGAGCGTTAGCGAGTGATTTTTATATATTTAAACATGAATATATATTTGTATTTAAAAAATTAGGTTAATTCATTAAAAAGAATATTATCATTAT
This sequence comes from Candidatus Mucispirillum faecigallinarum, assembly GCA_019116905.1. Classification (GTDB taxonomy): domain Bacteria; phylum Chrysiogenota; class Deferribacteres; order Deferribacterales; family Mucispirillaceae; genus Mucispirillum; species Mucispirillum faecigallinarum. The sequence goes on from DXAQ01000004.1 coordinate 35,456, forward strand.
CTTTATGTACACTAATATATTTTTCTTTTGATACTTTTATTTTTTCTTTATTACTTGATTCATATTTTATTTTTTTATTTGTTAATAAAGTGTTATTACCAAATGGAGCAATTATTATAGGATTTATTATTATAGTTTTATCATGGTATAGTGGACATATATAATCTTTTATCCATTTGATATATTTTTCTAATTGATTAAATGCGTTTTCATTTGGAGTAATGCATTTAAGCTCAATAACATTAATGTATAAAGTATTATCTAAAAATTGCATTATTAATATGTCTATTTTTTGCATGCCTACGCCACAGCCTACTTCGTTACCTATCCAAAAAGAATCATTTGGATTTGGTATAATTAATTGTCTTAAGTTATTATTTATATCAATATTTTGTAAAATATATGCTTGTAAATGAGTTTCATATGCTTGATTATTTTCTATTTTAAAAAGCAATCTTTCTTTAATATCAAGAATAGGCTGAGGATCTTCTTGATACATAGTGTTAGATTGATTAATAGCGATACAATTTTTCTTTATGTCATAATAGAATCTATCAGACACATTAGTAAGTGTTATGGGATTATTATTTTCATTTGCATTTTTTATCAACCTTTTTAATCGTTGTGCTTCATAATCAGTTATCATTGTACAGCCACGATTACCGCGCAGTTTTCTATATATTAGACTCCAACACATTTCACTAGGATGTTTTATATCTTCTAAACAATCTAATGCTGCATATTCTGATATACCTTTTGGGTAGACTTCATCTTGTTCTATGAATACTCTATACTGTAATTCTTTATTTAGTTCATTATTTAAATATCCATTTTTACAATAAAAAGGATTGTTTTTTACTTTAAAAATGCCAAAAATTGTTCCAGAATGACTATTATCTCCTTGTAAATAAAATAATATTTTATCATTAATTTTTACTCTGCTTATATCAGCAATTAATCCAAGTAAATTGCGTTCTCTACTGTGATGTATATTGTTACATTTTGGGTTAAGTAGAAAGTCTGGATTATTAGCTGTGCCTGTAGCAGCAAACATATATTTTAAATGAATATCAAATGTTGTATTGTTAACAATAAATACATGTGTCATTTTAGTTACCACTTAAATGCTTTCTAAATTCTATTGGATCATACCAAAAGCAACCAACACATTTGTTTGTAGTATCATATTGCAATGTTCCCTGATAAAAAGAAATTGGGTATCCAAGTTGTTTAGCATCATATCGTAGACCTGATTGGATACATTCTTTGCAAAATTGCCTTTTTGCATCGTTAGCGGCTTTGCTTAATGGTTGAAAATCATATAATTGCTGATTTTTATTTAACATTACTCTATCGTCGTTTTTACGACCATCTTTATGGTCAACTTCTGGATTAGATGTTCCTAGGACAACGCATCTTTGTTTTTTTTATTGATTTTTTAATATCAGCTCTAATATGTTGTGAATAATTATTGTTATTAAATCCATTTAATCTAATGGCATCTATACCATTACCGCTTGTTAATGTTTTAGTAAATTCTACAATATATTGTTTAGCAATTGATGATTCTTTTCTACACCAAGATCCACCATTCCCAAGTTGTAGTGCTTTATATTTTCCTACAAACTCATTTACATTTACCCATCTACTAATACCATTACTATCTGGTTTAGCTAATTCTAAAAATAAATCTTTTTTAGTCATTATTTTTAACATCCTTAAGTAATAAATATGCATCTATCTGTAGTGCATTAGCAATTTTTTCAATATTTTCAATTGAAACATTACGCCTTCCACATTCAATATCACTAATATATGTTCTGTGTAGATTAGAAATTTCCGCTAATTTTTCTTGTGATAATTTTCTTATTTGTCTAAATTTTTTTACATTAAAACTAAATATTTTTAATAAACTCATATTATCCTCACTAAAAATATATTATAAATACATAAAATGTCCACAGACTATAAGTGTCATTAGCATAAGTAAGTATTATTTTTTCATTTACAAACATGTAAAAGTGTGGTATAAGCTTTTTTCTCTTGACGATTATTATTATATTTATTATAATCGGCAGCAAATGTTTATGATTATATAAGAAACGAGTTATTATGATTATATATTATGAGCAGGTACATGATGAAGGCTTTATTATTGATGAGGCTTTTTCATTTGCCGAAGGTGATGATAAATTTGATATTAAATTTTCAGGCCGTGTTGATAAAGCAGGGGATGCTTACGTTGTTACAGGCAGAGTAAACCTGCACTTTTCCTGCCCATGCGACAGGTGTTTAGAGCCTGTTAATATGGATATAGCAGAAGATTTAATATTAACATTATCTCCCCTTGGGGAATACCCGCCTATTCAGGCAGACGGGGAGGAAGGTCTTTCTGATGAGGAAGCAGGAATGTATGTTACCCCAAAAGACCATTTTGATATACACGAACTTTTAAGGGAGGAAGCGCTGCTTTTAGTGCCTGAAAAAAGGTTGTGCAGGGAAGACTGTAAAGGGATATGTCAGGGCTGTGGTGCATCACTTAATACTGAAAAATGCACATGCACTAAAAAAACTGATGAACGCTGGGCAGCACTTGATAAATTAAAATAATTAAAAATAACCATTTTTGGTAAACAATATAAAATATAAAATAATAAATAACCATTTTGGTAAAACAGGGAGAGCAAAATGCCTAATCCAAAACACAAGACAACTAAAAGCAAAGTAGGTATGAGAAGGTCTCATCACCAGCCATCTACACTTCTTGGTGTTAAATGTGATAACTGCGGTGAGTTAAAACAGGCTCATACTGTATGCCCAAGCTGCGGAACATATAAAGGCCGTAAAGTAGTGGCTGATACTAAAGAAGTATAGTTATGATTATCGCTGTTGATGCTATGGGCGGTGATAACGCTCCAAGCGAAGTTGTAAAAGGTGCTGTTAAGGCTGTTAATGAAACTGAAAATTTAGAAGTTATTTTAGTAGGTAATAAGGCTTTAATTGAAAAAGAACTTGCTGCCTGCTCAAAAAAAGAACAGCCTAAAATACAGATTATGCATACTGATGAATTTATTGCTATGGATGACCATCCGTCAGAAATAGTGCGTGGAAAACGTAAGTCATCAATGCATGTTGGCTTAAAGCTTGTTAAAGACGGCAAAGCTGCTGGATTTTTTACAGCTGGCAACAGCGGTGCAGCTATGGCTGTTGCGATGGTTGTATTAGGGCTGCTTGAAGGTGTAGCACGTCCGGCAATTGGCACAATACTTCCATGCTCAACAGAAAGGGGTCATTTTTTTATGCTGGATGTTGGGGCAAATGTGGACTGCCGTCCTGAGCATTTAGTTACATTTGCTATTATGGGTTCAGCTTATGCAAAAAAAGTTCTGCATATTGATAATCCGACTGTTGGTCTTTTAAATAATGGGGAGGAAGAAGGTAAAGGCGATATGCTTACAAAAGCAGTCTACCCTATTCTTAAAAAGACAGATGTAATAAATTTTGTAGGTAATGTTGAAGGCAAAGCTTTATTTAGAGGGGAAGCAGATGTGGTTGTCTGCGACGGGTTTGCTGGTAACATTGCTTTAAAAGTAAGCCAGTCAGTTGCTAAATATATGACTTCTATGTTAAAACAGGAACTTTTATCTTCAACAGTTTCTAAAATAGGTGCATTACTTTCTAAAAAAGCATTTGAAAACTTGAAAAAGAAAACAGACGGCGCTCAATACGGTGGAGCACCTTTACTTGGAGTTAAAGGTGTATGCGTTATTGGCCATGGTTCGTCAAACGATGTAGCTGTTGCAAACGGTATAAGGGTTGCAATGCGTGCATCTATGAGCAAAATGAATGAGGCTATTGTTGATGATGTAAGAGATTCTCTTACACATATACTTAACTATTAGCCTGTAATTGATAAAGTAA
>DXAQ01000090.1 GCA_019116905.1 Candidatus Mucispirillum faecigallinarum
TGCAATCGTTTTTAGATTTTACAAGGTCTATTTTTTTCTCTATTTCTTATTGCAGTATATATTTATATACTGTATATTTCAGTAAAATATTTTCTTAGGAAAGAATATGGATAAAATATATTTTACAAAAGAAATGATTAATTTCTATGATTTGCTTAAAGTAAATAATAATAAAGAATGGTTTGCAGAAAACAGAAAAATATATGATGAAAAAATCATTCCTGCTGCAAAAGAATATATTATAGATATGGGGCGAATGTTAGAAACTATTGTGCCGGATATTCATTATGCTCCAAAAGTAGACGGCTCTATTTTCCGCATACATAAAGATGTGCGCATAAATAAAGGTAAGCCGCCATTTAAAACTCATCTTGGTATTGTTTTCTGGAATGGTAATTCAAGGCTTGAAAACCCATGTTTTTATCTGCATATTGAGCCGCCATTTTACTATACAGGGGTTGGCATTGCAAGAGTAACACCAGAAATTCTTGCAAGTTACAGGCAGCTTGTAAATAATAAAAAATATAATGAAACACTTATTAATATTAAAAAGACTGCACAGGAAAACTATTTTAATATACTTGGCGATAAACTTAAAAATGTGCCAAAAGGAATAGAACCAGTTAGTGATACAGCAGCAGAATTTTTAAAATATAAATCTATATATATTAATGATGAAATGCCTATTAATAAAGATTTTTACAGCCCTGAACTTTTTTCATATACATTTGATATATTTAAAAAATTAAAAGATTTCTTTATCTTTTTATCGCAGGTTGTAGATAATTCTAAACACTAACTGATTTTTGGCACACTCCTTGCTATAAATTCATTAAGTGAATAAAAAAGTGAATTTATATATTAATAGGAAGTGTATTATGGGGTTAAGTATTGAAGAAAGATATGAGGAATTTTTAAAAGCATGTCAATCTGATGATTTAGAAAAAGTAGAAGATTTAATATTTGACAGGACGTTTAGACTTGATATTAACCGTTCATTAAAAGACGGTGCAAATGCTATAATAATTGCAGCTCAGGAAAATAAATATCAGCTTGTAAAATTATTACTTTTAAATGGAGCTGATGCAAACTCTAAAATTCAAAACGGCTGGACTGTTTTGATGATAGCTATTAGAACAGGTAATTTTGATACATGCAAACTTTTAGTAGATAAAGGTGCAAACGTTAATGAAAAAAGCCCTGAAGGAATGAGTCCTTTAACTCTTGCAGCTTTCTGCAATAATTTAGAAATAGTTAAAATGCTTGTACAAAAAGGCGCAGACGTTAATGCATGCACAGAAGATAAAAAAACACCATTAAATCAGGCTAAATCAAAAGAAATTAAAGATTTCTTACTTGAAAATGGTGCAGTAGATATTTCAGAAACAGCAGATAATTATAAATATACACCAAAAACTTTAAAAACAGCTCAGGAAAATTATGACTTTGCTCAGGAACTGCAGATACATAATCTTTTTAATGAATCAATTATATATTTTGATAAAGCTATTGAAATAGATAGAAAATTTGCACGTGCTTATACTGGTAAAGGCTTATCACTTTTAATGACAGGTAAATATTATGAAGCTATTGCATACTGTGCAAGAGCTGCCTATATGAACCCTTATGATTCAGAAGCATTTTTATATAAAGGTGATGCACTTGCTAAAATTGATAAAAAACTAGAAGCTTTAAGTTCATACGATAAAGCATTAAAATTAAACCCGTCATCTGTTATATGTTATGTACATAAAGCAGACTGCCTTGCATCAATGAATAAAATTGATGAAGCATTAAAAGTATATGAATCAGCAGCTATTTTAAAACCTGATTTAAGAGAAATCTATACTAAAAAAGCAGCTCTTTTAAATAAAGCTCACCGCTATGAAGATGCAGTTATTAATTATGATAAAGCAATTGAATTAAACCCATATATTGCTGTAACATATAATAATAAAGGTGTTGCAATGCATAAATGGGGTAAACTGGCTGAAGCTATAAAATGCTTTGAACAGGCTATTGAAATTGACCCAGAATATGAAAAAGCAATCGCTAATAAAGAAGTATCATTAAAAGAAATGGCTGGTTAATCTTATTTATAAATCTATGACTATGGGAAGTAATGTTAGCAGAAGGCACTTTTTTCCTATAAGGAAATTAATGTGCGTAAACAATACTTCCCAGATTTTATTTATGAGACCTACTTAGCAAATACAAGCACATCTATTCTTTTTGCACCTGCTTTATATATTTCATTTACGCACTGATTTATTGTTGCGCCGGTTGTTAATATATCATCTATAAGTAAAATATTTTTAATGTTTTCGTTAAACTTACTGCATTTAAATGCATTATGCACATTTTCTTTTCTTTCTTCTTTTGATATGTGGGATTGAAATTTAGTATAACGGACTCTTTTTAAGTTATGAAGTAAAGGTATATTTAACTTAAAGGCAGTATATTTTGCAAGTAAATCTGCAGGGTGATAAAATCTAAAAAAATGCCTGAAGAAGTGGCTTGGCACAGTTATAATGCCATCATATTTTGTTACAAAATTAGGAAGATTAATTAATTTTTTAAAAGTATACCCAAGCCTTACATTATAATGAAACTTCATTTGTAAAATAATACTTCTAACTGTCTTGTCATAGTGATATAAAGCATAAATATTTGTAATTCTTTTAGAAAGTTTGCCTTTGCATCTGTAGCAGGAGGCACCAGGTTTTGATAAAGGAAACCCGCATTTACCGCAAAAATGAATGAATGGTTTAATCTGAGAAAGGCAGCTGCTGCAAAGTGGCGCATTTATTGCAGATGCCCCGCTGCATGCAGGGCATTTGCCAGAAAATATTTCATTAAACATATATTTTAAGCTAAAAGGCTTTCACCAGTCATTTCTTTTGGCTGAGGAATATGGAGTGTATGCAGAATAGTTGGTGCAATATCTGCTAATTTTCCATGTTTGCCGTTTAAATTACCGCTGTAATTATATACTGCAAAAACAACAGGGTTTAATGTGTGGGCAGTATGAGGCTGATTATTTTCATAATCCCACATTTGTTCAGAGTTGCCATGGTCTGCTGTAACAAAAAGCACAGCATTCATATCACGTGCTGTCTGCATAACTTTTCCTAAACATTCATCTACTGCTTTACATGCTTTTATGGCAGCATCTTCTACCCCGGTATGACCTACCATATCAGGGTTTGCAAAGTTCATAATAACCACATCTATATCGCCTTTTCTGAAAAGTTCTTCAAATTTTGATTCTACTTCATATACGCTCATTTGTGGTTTTAAGTCATAAGTTGCAACATCCCTAGGTGATGCAATTAATGCCCTTTCTTCGTTTTTAAATGGTTCTTCTCTGCCGCCGTTAAAGAAATATGTAACGTGAGCATATTTTTCTGTTTCTGCAATTCTTAATTGTTTTAAGCCGTTATTACTTATTACTTCACCTAAAATATTTACTAAATCTTCAGGTGGATATGCAATAGGCAGACCGAATGATTTTTCATATTCTGTCATTGTAACAACATTCAGGTTTGGTTTTGCACCTCTATTAAAGCCGTCAAAATTATCCTGTATCATTATGCTTACTATTTCACGAACCCTGTCTGCTCTGAAATTCATCATAAACACATTATCGCCGTCTTTTAATGTGCCGTCTACCCCTTTAATTTTTACAGGTTTTATAAACTCATCTGTTTCAGTAGATGCTTTCATTGCCTCAACTGGTGATGCTGCTTCGCTATCGCCTGTGCCGTTTCTAAGCAGGTTCCATGCTTTTTCTACCCTGTCCCAGCGTTTATCTCTATCCATGGCGTAAAATCTGCCTGTAATATCTGCAATCTGCCCTGCATTATTTTCTTTTAAGAAATTATCTAAATCAGTAATATAACCTATACCGCTGTTAGGTGGAGTATCTCTGCCGTCTGTAAAAGCATGAATATATACTTCTTTTATGCCGTATTCTTTTGCTATTTTGCATATTCCTTTAAAATGGTCTATGTGAGAATGGACGCCTCCGTCAGATATAAGCCCTAAAAGATGAAGTCTGCCGCTGCCATTTTTTGTATCTTCCATTAATTTTTTAATAACAGGGTTACTTTTTGCACCACCTGATTTAATATCATTTGAAATACGTAAAAGGTCTTGAAAAACAATACGCCCTGCCCCTATATTTGTATGGCCTACTTCTGAATTACCCATTTGACCGGCAGGCAGCCCAACGCGTTCCTCAGAAGCATCAATTAATGTCCATTTATTATCCTGCATAAGTGATTTAAAATTAACTGGGTTAGATTCAAGCACAGCGTTATGGTCAGTATCTTTTCTGTAACCCCAGCCGTCAAGAATAAGAAGAATTACTTTTTGTTTATCCATTATCTTCTCCTTTTTAATAGATTTTATAAATTTTAGTGTAGATTTTTAAAAAATACAAGATAATTTTAAGAAAAATGCACGATTATTATACATAAAAAGGCACTAATTTTCATCAGTGCCTGTATAAATATATTATAAAATTAAATATTAAAATCCGCTGTCATATTCAAAAGATAAAGTTACAGCAGTGTCGCTGGTAGAATTATTTATAATGTAACTATAAGATTCTTCCCCTTGTGCTTCATTTGTATTTATAATTATGCTGTCTCCTATAAACTTAGCACCAATTTCAAGCCACGTTATACCATAATCTTGTGAAAATGAATAATTTTCTTCTTTGTTTTGTAATTCTTTTATTTTCTCATAAAGTTCTTGTTTTGATAAATCATTATTCTGCTCCAGCTCTTTGCTTACTTTATCTGCTATTGTTTTTAGCACGCCTTTATATACACTTTCCATTGAAACATCATCAGCAAATACGCATCTATATGTATACCACATACCAGGGTCAAAGCCATCTTCGGAAGCATCAGATAATTTTTCACATTCTGGACCATCTAATGTATTTTCATCAAACGCATATTCTTCTTTATCATCAGTTTCATCATAAATCATATTGGAATACCACTGTGGCGGTGTTTTTTCAAGTGGTGAGTTTGTAAACATATTTTCAAGAGTAACACTTTTTTCTCCTGGTTCATACTCCTTTGTCCACTCTCCAATCATATAGCCCCAGTTGCTTAAATCTTGATTAAAGCCTGCTGCTCCATAAAACATATAAGAAAAATCTCCTACACCTGATACATCCCAATTATCAATTTTACCATTAAACTTTGATGCATATTCAAACATGTGGTCCATCTTACCCACATTAGATGTATTCCAAGAATCTAAATACTGATTAAAGTTTTTTGCACCTGAAAACATGTAGGACATATCCCAAACATTTGATATATTCCATGGGTTAAGATTTTGATTAAAACTTTCAGCTCCTGCAAACATATATGCCATATTTTCCACCTTTGATACGTTCCATGAGCTTATATCTTGATTAAAACTTACTGCTCCTGCAAACATTCTAGACATCTCTTGAACATTTGATACATCCAAGCTGCTTATATCTTGATTAAAGCTTTTTGCACCTTCAAACATATTAGACATATCTTTCACATGTGATACATTCCATGAACTTATATCTTCATTAAAATATTGCAGATTCTTAAAAAAAGATGAGAAGTTAGTTATATGGGATATATCCCAAGTATCTATTCCTTTAAACAATAGTCTATCTATATTAAATGATATAGTATTAGTTGCATAATATGTATCAATTGTGGCTAAATTTTCATAATAATCATTAATGCTGTTATTAATATCTAAAATAATTGAATATACCTGATTTTCGCCAATTATATGCTTATCTTTTATATCTATTGTGCCGTTATCATTATACCACTCAGGTTTTTCTAACTTATAACCTGAGCCTGCAAAAATATCATTATAAATAATATTATTTTCAATATTTACCTTTGGCAGTTCCTGATTAAAGCTTGCAGCATTATGGAAAAGACCTTGTATCATTTTTATATTATTTAATTTCCATTTTTTTAAAGGTTGATTAAAATTTTCTGCATAAGCAAACATATTAGTTATATCTATTACCTGTTTCATATTCCATTTGCTTATATTTTGATTAAAGCTTTTTGCATGGGCAAACATACCATGCATTGTTTTTACATTTCTAGTATCCCATTTGCTTATATCCTGATTAAAATTATCTGTCCTTGCAAACATACCAGACATATCTTCTACATTTTTTGTTTCCCATTTATCAAGTGGCTGATTAAATACTTTTGCTCCATTAAACATATCTTTCATATTTTTTACATTTTCTGTATTCCAGTTACTTATATCCTGATTAAAACTTTCTGCCTCATAAAATACAGCTTTCATATTAGTAACATTATCCGTATTCCATTTACCGATTGGATAGTTAAAATTTTTCATATAAGCAAATATTCCTTCCATATTTGTTAGGCTGTCTGTATTCCAGTTACTTATATCTTGATTAAAACTATCTGCCCCTAAAAACATATATGACATATTTTGCACATTTGATGTATTCCACCTACTTATATCCTGATTAAAGTTTTTAGCACCAAAAAACATGCTGGACATATCCAAAACATTTGATGTATTCCACTTACTTATGTCCTGATTAAAGTTTTTAGCATCAAAAAACATGCTGGACATATCACAAACATTTGATATATTCCATTTACTAATATCCTGATTAAAGCTAACAGCTCCTTCAAACATGTTTTGCATTGAGCCTACATTTGACACATTCCAGTTACCTATATCCTGATTAAAGTTTTTAGCACCTTCAAACATATGGTCCATATTCCAAACATTTGATGTGTTCCATTTACTAATATCCTGATTAAAGCTTACGGCTCCTGAAAACATGTAGGACATATCATCTACATGCCCTGTAGTCCATGGGTTAAGATTTTGATTAAAACTTACTGCTCCTGCAAACATAAATGACATATTTTTCACATTTGATACATTCCAGCTGCCTATATCTTGATTAAAACTTTCAGCTCCTTCAAACATATAAGACATATTTTCCACATTTGATACATTCCAGTTATTTATATCTTGATTAAAACTTGCAGCACCTTGAAACATTCCAGACATATTTTTCACATTTGATACATTCCAATGGCTTATATCCTGATTAAAACTAACGGCTCCATTAAACATATTTTTCATTTCCTGCACATTAGATACATTCCAGTCTGAAATATCTCCATTAAAATTTGGCTCATACGCAAATAAATAACCCATATACTTTACTTTTGATACGTCCAAGTGGCCTATCTCCACATTATTACAGAATGTAAATTTATACATATTTTCCACATTAGATACATCCCAGTATTCAATACCAGATAAACCATTACATGGTAATTTCACTTCTGATAAATCTGTTATTTTACTTACATCAATATTTCCTAAATATATATTATCATTATCGTATATAAGATTAATCAGTTCATCTTTATTTGCTGGAGTATATAATATTTCTGGTTGGTTATCGTAATACCAGGAAGGCGGGTTATTTTCTATTGGTGTGCCTTTAAAAGTATTATACTGTAAAACAGTATTAGGCACATTCCAGCTTTCTATCCCTTCAAAATCTTTTCTATTTGTACCTTTAAAGATATATGATAAGTTTTTTATTAAGCTAACATCAATAGTATCAAGTTTTATATTTTCATCTTTTAATAATTCTTTTAATTCATACCTGTTTTTTGGTGTATATAATATTTCTACTACCTGCTTTTTAGTATTATTATCTAATGATTTATTATCACTTATTACTTGATTTTCCTGAACTTCTTTATTTTCTGCAACTTCTTTATTTTCTGCAATATCTTTATTTTCTATAATTTCTTTATTTGCTGTAACTTCATTATTTTCTGCATCCTTTTTGCAGGCAGTAAATAATATTAAAATTAATATTAAAAAGACGTATAAAAATTTAGATTTTTTCATTTAATTAAACCCTCTCTCTTTCTTCTAATTTAACTTATTAGATTTATTTAAAAATTACAATATAATTATAAAAAAAGGCACTAATTTTCATTAGTGCCTATATGATTTTTAAAAATTTTAATTATTCTGCAGTTTTATTTTCTGCTGCCTGAAATTTTTCTTCATCAGCAGCCATTTTATCATATATTTTACATACTTTTTCATATATTCTAAATGGCACAGCCATAAATTCTGATATTATTCTTGCAAATATTGCACCAAACAGTAATAAAATTGAGCCAGCAATTTTATCTTCTATAAAGGTAGTGCTAAGAAGAAAATATAAACCTGATAATATATATGTTACAACCTGCACCCAAAATAATACAGTAATAATTTTTGGGGCATAAAATTTATTTAAAAATATAATGTTTTTCATATTTTACTTTCCCCATTTGCTCTTTCTAATTTTTTAGCCTTTAACTTGGAAATAAGTTTAAGCTTTTCATAAATTTTAAATAGTATAACAAGTATTTCTGCCATTACCCTTATAATAAAAGGCATTATAAAAATGAAAAATACACCTATTACTGCAAAAAAGCTGTCATGTTTATCAAAAGACATATATACGCCAGCAATACCTAATATTATAGTTCCAATTACTAGTAAAACATATAAAATATTTACTATTTTTGGCAAAATAAATTTATTTATAATAATAATATTTTTCATTATTTCACCAGTAAGTTATATGCTGCTGTTATTGCTATTTTTATCTTGTTTTGCAATATCTCCAACCTGCTCATTAATTTTAAAAAGTATTATAAGCAGTTCTGCACAAAAACGAGATGCTATTGGCCCTAAAATAATAAGAGCAATGCCTTCTTTTATATATCTTTTAGTAGATAATAATAAATCATTATCATAAATGGATATATTAGGCATTTCATAAAAGCATAGGAAAATACCGCCTGCAATTGATGCAATCATTAATAAAATATATAACACATTGATAATTACAGGCGTATACATTTTATTTAAAAACAAAATGTTTTTTAATGTTGACTGCTTTTTCATACTCCCTCTTTTTTGCATTAACTATTAAAATTTTAATGTAGCAAATAAGTCTTCTAATGTTTCAGCCCTTCTAATCACATCAACAGAGCCGTCTTTTTTAAGCAGTAATTCAGCAGAACGAAGTTTGCCGTTATAGTTAAAGCCCATAGCATGACCGTGAGCACCTGTATCATGAATAACTATAATATCGCCTATTTCTATTTTAGGAAGTTTCCTGTCTACTGCAAATTTATCATTATTTTCACAAAGTGAGCCTGCCACATCATAAGTATGGTCGCATGCAGCATTTTCTTTGCCCATAACTGTAATATGGTGGTATGCTCCATATAAAGCTGGGCGCATTAAGTTTGCCATACATGCATCAAGCCCGATATATTCTTTATATATATGTTTTTCGTGTATTGCTTTTGTAACAAGGTAACCATAAGGGCCAGTAATTGCTCTGCCTAATTCAAAATAGATTTTTGGGCTGTATCCTAATGGATTAAACACATCTTCATATGCTTTTTTAATACGTGCAGATAAATCATCCCATTCTATTCTATCCTGCTCTGGTCTGTATGGAATACCAACGCCGCCGCCTAAATTAATAAATTCCATAGCAATGCCTGTTTCTTTATAAATATCTGCTGCCAGCTGGAATAAAATAACGGCTGTTTCTGCAAAATATTCTGGGTTTAATTCGTTTGATGCAACCATTGTATGCATTGCAAAACGTTTAACACCTTTTTCTTTTGATATTTTATAAGCATCAATCATCTGCTGCCTTGTTAAGCCGTATTTTGCCTCCTGCGGTTTACCTATTATATCGTTACCGCCTTTTAATGGGCCTGGGTTATATCTAAAACATAAAAGTTCTGGCAGTCTGCCTATTGCTTTTTCTAAAAATTCAATATGAGTAATATCATCAAGGTTAATAACTGCACCCATTTCATAAGCTTTTCTAAACTCATGAGCTGGAGTGTCGTTAGAAGTAAACATTATATCTTCGCCTCTTAACCCTGCCATTTCTGCTAAATAAAGCTCTGCAATAGATGAACAGTCTGCCCCTATGCCTAAACCTGCTAAAAGTTTTAATATTGCAGGGTTAGGAAGTGCTTTTACAGCAAAATATTCTTTAAAGCCATGCGCCCAGCTAAAAGCATCAAGAAAAGCTTTTGCGTTATCTAATATTGCTTTTTCATCGTATATGTGAAAAGGCGTTGGATATTTTTCAATAATTTTAACAATTTCTTCTTTTGTGAAAGGAACTTTTTTTTCTGTCATTTAATATCACCTTAAAAATTATATTATAAAAATATATGCTTATACAGTCTATAATTTTCGTTTACTGTATATTAAAACATACTCCCAAAGTGTCAATATAAAAATTTTTTTTAATAAATGCAATAAAAAATTACAGCAGAATTTATAAACAGCTTTAAAAGAATATTTGACATTCGCTATAATTCATAATATTTTATATACTATATATTTATACTTAAAAATAATTAATGAGGTTTGCTTGTGGAGAATATCAATGTAACATCTATTATTTTTCAATTAATAGGCGGTCTTGGGCTGTTTTTAACAGGTATGCAGTTTATGTCAGAAGGTTTGCAAAAATCATCTGGGGACAGCTTAAAAAAAATCTTAGAAAAACTTACCACAAACAGAGTAATAGGCACAGGGGTAGGTGCTATTGTTACAGCAGTTATCCAAAGCTCCTCAGCAACCACAGTAATGGTTGTAGGGTTTGTAAGCGCAGGGCTTATGAGCTTAACTCAGGCATTAAGTGTTATACTTGGCGCAAATATTGGTACAACTATTACAGGCCAGATAATAGCCTTTAAAATTTCTGCTGTTTCGCTGCCATGTATTGGTATAGGTGCTATTTTATATATTTTCTTTAAAAAACCTGCCATAGTTTATTTAGGGCAGATTGTTTTAGGGTTTGGGCTTTTGTTTCTTGGTATGGATACAATGACAAACGCTTTCAAACCTCTTTCTCATTCAGAAGAATTTAAATCAGTTTTCATTTATTTTTCAAATAATCCTATCATGGCAGTGCTTGCAGGTGCATTAACTACACTTATAGTGCAAAGTTCTTCTGCCACAATTGGTATAACTATTGCCCTTGCAACAGCCGGCATAATAGATTTTTCTGCAGCTGCTGCCCTTGTGTTAGGTGAAAATATAGGTACAACTATTACTGCAAACTTAGCAGCATTAAACGCAAGCCGCACAGCAAAACAGGCTGCTCTTGGCCACTTTCTTTTTAACCTGATAGGCGTTACATATATGCTTATTTTCCTGCATCCTTTTATGGCATTTGTAAACTATATAACACCTGGTGATGTGGCTTATTCTGTGCAGAAAGGTGCAGAAATAGTATACCCTAATATTGGCAGACATATTGCAAACCTGCATACAATGTTTAATATTATTAACACATTAATATTCCTGCCGTTTTTACCACTGCTTGCAAAACTTTGTGAAAAAATTATTAAAGATGATAAAAAAGAAGAAACAGAAACAAAAATTGTGCATCTTTCAAACGAAATGCTTTCTACTCCTGAAATTGCTGTTGGTCTTACTCAGAAAGAGGCAATCAGAATGTATGATTATGCTCTTAACTTATTTAATTGTGCTAAGAAAGCAGTGCTTGAAAACGATATGAAGGCTGCATCAGAGGGTAAAGCATTATCTAAAACTATTGATATTTTTAATGATGAAATAAATGCATTTCTTACAAAGCTTTCTGCAAAATCACTTTCCGCCAGGTCATTAAGAATAATTCATAATATAAGCACAGCTGTAGAAGAAATAAACCAGATTGGCGATAGAAGTATTAAGCTTATTAAAACTAAAAATAAAATGAATGAAAAAAATATTACTTTTTCTTCTGATGCATCAAGTGAATTACATAATATTTTTAACTTAGTAGAAGATTTTTGTCATCAGGTGGAAAAACTATATATAACAGGCGATAAACTTAAAGAAATATCTACATTTGCAGCAAATGAAGAAAATATTGACCATATAAGAAAAACATATAAGAAAAACCACTTAAAACGGCTTGATGCAGGAGTATGCTCACTGCCAGCAGGGCTTTCTTTCATAGACCTGCTTAATACTCTTGAAAAAATTGCCGATAATACTTATGCTATAGCATTATTAATAGCAGATGAAAATTTATAACTTGGAGTAATTAGAAATACATGGCATCTCTTAAACGAATAGGAGTATGGGATATACAGCTTGGAATGGTTATAGTTAAGTGCGATAAAGCAGGCGTGCCATTTAATGAATATGGGCGTCCGCTTTCAAACTTAGGCTATATCCACAGCCTGCATGACTATGGTGTGGAACATGTATATATTTGGAGTGAAGATGATACGCCTGATGAAAAACAAGTTGAAACAAAGCAGGCAGAACCTCCAAAGGCAATAGAATATAAAGTTGCAAAAGATGATGATGTTAATGCCATACTTCTTTCATCTGCCACAGAACTTGTGCATATGCTTAAAGAAAACTTTACAGAATCTATGGCTGGCCTTAAAATGGGCAAGGCTATAGATGCTCCTGCTGTTATTGATGTTGTATCTGATATTATTTTTATGTCAAATGATAACCCAGAAGTATTTACTAAAATAGCATTAGGCGAAGGTATGAGTAAAGATGAGTTTACTCACGGCTTAAATGTATGTATAAATGCTGTATCACTTGGTCAGGCAGTTGGTATAAAAGGAAAAGAGCTGCATGATTTAGGGCTTGCAGGGCTTTTGCATGATATAGGTAAGGTGCGCATACCTGAGCAGATATTAAATAAAAAAGCCAATTTAACAGAATATGAAATGGCAGCATTAAAACGCCACCCAGAATTTGCAGGGCAGGTGCTGCAAAGATATAATAATATTAATGAAGACGTTATAAATATTATTTACCAGCATCACGAGTGCTGCGACGGCTCAGGTTATCCTTCAGGTATTAATGCCCAGTATATTTTAAAACCATCAAAAGTTTTAGCTATTGCAGAAGCATATAATACTATGCTGACTTACAGCCCAGAATTTCCACGGGCTTTTAATAATACTGATGCTATTAAAAAAATATATGCAGAAGCAGGCAAAAAATATCAGGCAGATATAGTTAAAACATTTGTTTCTATTATGGGGGTTTACCCTGTTGGCACAGCTGTTACTTTAAATAATGGCGCTATTGGTATTGTATGCGAAGTTAATAAATTTGATTACGGCAAACCTAAAATATTAATGCTTTCAAAAGATAACCCAGATAAAATTGAACTTGTTAATTTAAAAACTCACCCTACTATTAAGATTACAAAAGAAATTAATAATGCAGAATTAAATATCAACCCTTTTGAAATATTTAATAACTTTCTGCAGGATAGAATATCTCATCAGGTTACAAAATAAAACTGCCTGTAACTTTCATTACAGACAGCAGAAATATAATCAATTAATTAATTAAATTTTTAAAGCGGCTCGTGCTTTTTAGTGGGAGATTTTGCACATGAGTGATTAAGCAGCAACTTAATATTGCTGTATTCCTGTCCACAATGTTTACATATAAATGGGTCTGTATAATTTCCTTCATACACTACATGTTTTTTAGTGGGAGATTTTGCACATGAATGATTAAGCATAGGCTTAATATTGTCATATTTCTCTCCACAGTATTTACAGTAAAATGCCATATCGCACCTCCAATATATAATATTTTTCCATATCATAAGGCTGCGACAATATATATCTCTTATAAAAAATTTTTATAAATTTATTAAAACATCTGCATAATCATCAAAATGCTTATCGTGAGTGGCTATTATGAAAGGTGTTTTTTTAGAATATTCAATTATTACTTTTGATAGACTTTCTGCCTCTATATCATCAAGCATATCAAGTGGCTCATCTGATAAAATTATTCTGCCGTTACTGATATGCAAAGCCATAAGTAAAGATATTTTTTTTAAGGCACCGCCAGAAAGCTCATAAACTGATTTATTTAAATACTTTTCAAAAGGCGAATAATCAGTTATGCCTAATAACTTTAATTCATCTTTTATATAACCTGTTAGAAAATTAAGTTCAGGCTGGGAATGAATATATATTGCCCCTGCATTTTCATTATTTTTATTATAAGAATAAATATTTCCCTGCTTTAATTTCTGCAAACCTGCCACAGCTTTTAATATTGTGCTTTTGCCGCTGCCTATCTGCCCTTTTAATATTACTATATTATTATATGTTATATTAAAACTTTCATGTTCTAATATTACTTTATCCCCTGCATAAAGTGATACATTTTCAAATATTAACCTGTAATCACTGCATTTATTATTTAACTGATGAACTATCATTTATTTTTCCTTTAAAATATGCTTAATTTTAAATTTTTTTAATAATATCATAAATATATTTATACTACAATATACTATTGACTAATATTTCAATATAAATAATAATATTTTTTGTAAATTGGAGGATGATTTATATGAAAAAATTACTTTTTATTATTTTATTTACTTTTTTCAGTTTTAATATTTTTGCTCAGGAAATTACATTCAGCATGTATAATGACACCCATGAAGTATGCCCAAAAGTTGATTTCTACGGTTTTACTATTAATGAATTTTGCAGACCAGTTTCACCAGCAGGCACTGCCACAATAGATAATAAAACAATAAAAGAAGCATACAGCTTACTTAGAAATATGCTTGTAGCAGAAAATTATACTCCTTATAAATATTTAGCAGAGCAACTGCCTGGCAAATCAATTGTGCAGGAAATAAATCATAATGATGAAAATTACTCTCCTGAATATGTATCTATTAATGGAGATTTCCCTGAATTATATGGAAAAATAGATTATAATATTTCAAAAGATAAAGTTATTATAACTATGCTTTTTAATGAAAAAATCAAAGGCACAATAGAATTTATTCAGCAGGGTAAAAATGTTATCATTAAAAAAGATACTGAGTATATGGATTTTATGGTAGATAATAAAATGAGAACAGAGGGAGGTATGCCTGTATGGTCATATGCACCAAATAAAAATACATCACTTCACAGCTATTATGGCGGCGGACCTAATATATGGATAGACAACGAATTTTTAGCACCAGTTACTTTTCCATCAGGCAAAACTTATAATAATGTAAATATAGCACTGCATAAAAATGTTAAAAAATTAGGTAAAAAATATAATACTATTAAAGAGTTTGTTAATGATGCAGTAACATATAACAGTGTGCAATTCTCTTATAATGATAGTACAGCAGAAACAGAAAGTGATGTTTATAACCTTAAATGGCTTAATAATAATACTTTAATCATAAAAAAAGTATCTATTGAAACAGAGTTTACTTACTATTATAAAATTACACAAACAGATAACGGGGTAGAATGTATTTTATTAATATTTGATTATGGGTTATAATATTTTTTATAAATTTGAGGATGATTTATATGAAAAAATTACTTTTTATTATTTTATTTACTTTTTTCAGTTTTAATATTTTTGCGCAAAATAGTATGGTTTATAAAAGTATAAAAAAAGGCGATATAGAAGTTTTAACTATAAATTCTTCTGACAGTGAAAATCAACTTACTAAAAAAGAAGTGGAAGAATTTTTTATTAACTCCCAAAATGAGCCAATGATTATATCAATTTATGATAATTACGGCCCAGCTGCCGAAGGCGAGCTTTTATATAAAGGCAAAAAAGTACAATATGAAATAAATAAGGGCGGCTGGGGCACTATATATGCTCCTATTAAAAATGTTGATGATAGTGATGTATATACTGCCGTATGCAACGGTATAAAATGTAAACCATGTGCAGATATTTCATCATTTATTATTTATGACGATTTAATAAATGGTTCTTTTAACTAAAACGATGTAGAAAATATTAAACGATTAGGAAAAACTCAGTGTATAGGGGGTAGTGATGATATAGAAATAAATATATTAAAAGTTTTTGAAGCAGGTTATTTACTGCCTGATTATAACAAAAAAAATAAAGATGATAAAACTAAAATAAAAGATTTATTTTTTAACAGTTTTATTTATTTTAATTTACTGGATAAAAATAATACGGATAAAAATCAATTAAAAGCTCAAATTGATTTTTATAATGATAAATTATCCAGCCTTTCACTTAATAATACAGAAAAAATATTATATAAAAATTTACTGGAATTATCATATAATTTTATTGGAATAAATACTGAACTTTCTAATATTGATAAATACAGCGATAATGATTTTTATGTAAAATATAGAATACTTCTTACTGATTATTACATAAAAAAGAAAAATAAAGAAAATAATATTGATAAATTATATAATGATTTATTAAATATGATAGAAAGTAAAAAAAATGTAATGATAAATGACTATAAAAGCAAAAAAACAAGTTTTGATTACTATAACCTTTATTCAAACCTGCTAAGAAGCATTAAAAATAAAATAATTTTTCCATAAATATCAAAACTACCCGTTTAACGGGT
>DXAQ01000002.1 GCA_019116905.1 Candidatus Mucispirillum faecigallinarum
AAACGACTGCTTAATGTGTTGCAATCGTTTTTAGATTTTACAGCTTTCATTTTTTTGCTCCTTTTTTCTTGATAATTTTTTAAAATAATGTAATAATAAATATTACAACCAATTATTAATACATATTAGATGTAATATCAAGAGTTACATTAAAAATATTTACAGGGATAAACTTTATGCAGATTAGTATGAAATGTTCTATTGCTGTCCACTGCCTTATATTTATCAATGATGCAGCAGGCAGAGTAAAAGTAACAAGCGAATTATTATCAGAAAGCACTGGCAGCAATCCTGTTATTATCCGCAATATATTAAGCGGTCTAAAAAAAGCCGGCATTATTACTGTTGCAAGAGGCACAGGTGGGGCAGAGCTTAATATGGACCCTGAAAAAGTTAATCTTTATATGATATACAGCGCCTTAGAACCTGAGGGATTATCCTCATTAATCGGAATACACAAATGCAGTGAAAGAAAATGCCCTGTTGCTAAAAATATTCATCAGGTATTAATGCAGCCTTATAAAAAAATAGAAGATGCTGTAAAAAAATCTATGGAAGAAATATCATTAAAATCTATGATTAATGATTTTCATAAGCTTTATCCTGATTATCAAACATATAATATTAATGATACATTAAAATAAATATTTAGCAGCTTTTAAAAGGGAGCGCATTAAATCTTCCATATCATCATTATTATTCTGCTTATTTTCGCGCCTGTATTCCCATGGAGCCTGCGGATTTGCTCCTTTCCATAAGCCTATTTTTTGATTTCTTGCATTTTTTTCTGCATCAGCATATTCTTTTGATTTATTATAATATTTATAGTGCCATGCATAGCCTGCTTTTATCATTTCATAATTTAAATCTTTTCCATTACCAAAAAGAGTGGCAACTACTCTGCCGTAATCATCCTGGCTGCGGATTTTGTATGAAAGATTTTTACCTTTAACTATTCTGCGCAGGTAATCACGCGATGCCTGACCATATTTTTGTGTTGTTTCTGGAGCATCTATTCCAAAAAGTCTGATTTTTACTTTTTTATTATTATCATTTATTACAGTTAATGTATCACCATCATGAATTGAAATGATTTTAATAATATTTTCATCAGCAAAAGCAATAAAAGGTATTAAAATAAAGGCTAAAAAAACAGTGCATAAAATTTTTTTCATACGTAAACTCTCTAAATAACTTAACACATTCTAAATATTTGTTGGTGATAATTTAATTTTATTTGTTGCAAAAATACTAATAAATACATTAATATCTTTTGAACAGTTCATAATTTAAATAGAACTTTTAGGCAGTATAAAATGTCTTATCAGTAATTGCAACTATTTTTAAAATAATATAATGGATTGACAAAGTAGTTCATTTTATGTAGATTATGAATTTCAGTTTTTATTAGGAGATAATATGTTTAAACAATTGATTTTAATTATTGCTTTTGCAGTTATTCCATTAACGGCATCAGCTCTGACTATTGATGAAACAGTTACATTAGCTCTTGACACAAATAATATGATTAAAAGTAAGCAGTATACAGTAAAATCAAAAGAACTTTCTGCTGATAATGCTATACTTATATTTATGCCATCTGTTGGTGTTAGTTATGATTATTCATATTCATGGACAGATAGAACTAAGGCAGCTAACACAAAAACAAATGGAGATTTATCTACATTAAGTGCTTATGTAAATTTAAACCTGTTTAATGGTTTATCTGATTTATTTAACTATCAAATTGCAAAGCTTAATAAAGACATGGCTGTATCTGATTTAGATACTACATCATATCAAACAATACTTAATGCACAAACAGCATTTATTAATGTATTAAAAGCAAAAAGTGATTTAGAAGTTGCAGAAAGTAACTTAAAATTATTAGAAATGCAAAAACGTGATGCTCAAATTTCAGCAGATAACGGTTTAATTGCTAAAAATGATTTATTACAAACAGAAACATATTTAGCATCAGCAAAACTTCAAAAAATAACTGCTCAAAGTGCTGTAACAACAGCAATACAAAGCCTTGAAAGAGTAATGAACAGGAAATTAGACCCTAATGAAGAACTTTTTGAGCCTGTATTAGTAGACATTAATCTTGAAAGCGAAGAAGTATTAAAAGATAAAATGTTTGCAAACAGAAGTGATTTAAAAAACTTAATGCAGTCTTATGAAGTAGCAAAAAAATCAGAATTAACAGCATTAAGTGGAGTATACCCTACAATAGATGCTTCATTTAACTATGCTGGTTATGGCGATTCTGCTGACCCATTTGCAGGCAACCCTGGCGGCATGGATTCAAATATGACAGTAGGTGTAACAGCATCATGGAATATATTATCTGTTGCATCATCATCTTTACAATCTATTGCGAATAAAAGAACTCGTCAAGCGCTTGCATATTCTATTGCAGATACTAAACAAAGCATGATACTTGATTTACAAACTAAAATAGAAAATTATTACACATCAAAAGCACAGCTTATTCAATCTATTATATCTGTACAGCATGCAGAAGAAAACTACCGTGTAACTAAAAACTTATATGACCAAAGCGCTGCCACAATGACAGAACTTTTAGATGCGTCATCTATGTTAAATGAAGCAAAAATGGCAGAATCAACTGCAAGATACAGTGTACTTTCTTCTGTATATAATTTAGAGTGGGTAATTCAGGAAAAACTTCCTGTTCATGAAGTTCAGCAGGATAATGGAACTACTGCAGTTCCTCTTAATCAAAGTGGCGGACCTATTGCCCCAGTAGAAAGACCTGTTAGATAATTGAATATATAAGACGGAGAACATAGATAGTTCTCCGTTTTTTAAGACAAAAATTATCTACATAATTTTTACACTTTTTTCTTAAATCATTAAAAAAACACTTGATTTTATTATTCATTTTATATAGAAATGAAATAAATAAATTTTACATAAGTTCTCAAACATAAAAATATATATAAAAATATATGTAAAAGGAGTATATATGAAAAATTTACTGGAAAGAATAAAAGCGTTTTTTCTTGCGAAAAAGCAGGCTTTTGCAAAAGGTGCTAAACCTAAATCTGATGCTGATAATAAATCAGCAGAAAGTGCAGCAGGGGAAAAAGAGCCAGGTCGCTTTAAAAAATGGCTTTTAAAAGTCAAAGAATTTGCTAAAAGAAAACCATCTTTATTTATTGCAATTATCGTTGGTATTATTTTAGTATTGTTACTTGTTACTTACGAGGCTTTACACTTAACAAGCACTCCAGAATTTTGCGGAAAATGCCACGTTGATACAGAAACTGGTGCAGGTGCTGAATATCACACTTGGAAGAAAAATGTGCACGCAGCTGCAAATGTTGGCTGTATAGACTGCCACGGTAAACCAGGCTTTTTTGGATATATGAGAGCAAAAATGGGCGGTATGTATGACTTATACAGTGAAATTGTCCATTCTAAAGAAAATAAAATGGCTATATTAACAAAAGGTGCAACAGATAAAGCTTATGCTGCAAAACTTGTACCTAATGACTGGTGTTTAATATGCCACTCTGATGATGCTAACAAACGTATTAGAGATAATACATTTATGTCATTCTTTGGCGTTAAAATGCGTAAAGTAGATGCTGTTAAAAATCCAGAGTTTAGAGAACTTAATGGTTTAAGAGATATTTTTAATGATGAAATGCCAAATATTAATTTCAGCCATGATACTCACGTAAATACATTAGGTTTAAGCTGTATTGAGTGCCACATGGGTGTTGCTCACGGCGGCGAATTTAAAAACAGACCAAAAATGGAAGACTGTTTTACATGCCATGACGCTCAAAGAGAGAAAAACCCAGATATTGCAGCTCCTGCTAATGAAGACTGCGCAACATGCCACAAAACTGTTGTAGAAACTCAAGAAGGCACATTATTACTTGAAGAAGGGGAAGAACCTTCAATACCATCAATGATGGTTGATATGGGTGTATATGGTGCAGATAACTGTTCATCATGCCACATGGAAAGTGCATTTGAGTTACCAACAGCAGCTACATGCGGCACTACATGCCACGGTGAAATGGATTACGGCTTTATGTTTGATGATATTAGAGCTCAGTTTGATGCAGTAAAAGCACCGCTTGATAAATTAAATATGCAGCTTTATAGTGTAATGGATAAAATGACTAAAGAGCAGCGCGCAAAATTTAATGAGTTTAAAGATTATTATGAAATATTAGATTATGACAGGTCAAAAGGTATCCACAACGATACTATATATGTTAAAGCTGCTGATAAAGCTTTAGCTATTGGTAATGAGCTTGCATCAAGCTTAGGTATACCTGTTGCTGCAACAGATGAAAATAATCAATAACAGCTGATATCTTTTAAAGATATAATATAAGGGGCGAAAATAGTTATGTTTTCGCCCCTTTTTTATTAGAGCCTGAGCTGTCAGGCACAGAAATTTATTGTAAATTCTAAAAACGATTGCGAAAAATGATATAAATA
>DXAQ01000091.1 GCA_019116905.1 Candidatus Mucispirillum faecigallinarum
ACTTTTATATCTTATGCGTATTATATTTTTATTTTTATTTTTAGATGATGGCATGATAAAAAGCAGCATCACAAATAATACTGCATAAATATAATAAATCATAAAAATTAAATCTCTTTTATATACAGCCAGTTTATAAATTTCTTTGCTAGCATCATTACTCCATTCATTATTGTATGATGAAGTTGGAAAAGATATTGCAAAATATATAGAAATAAGCAGTATAAAAATTAAAATTAAAATAAATGAAATAATTTTATATACTCCTGCATCATTTAAACGGTATACAGATAATAAAGAAAATACAAATAAAATTATAGGAATACTTGGGAAAAATAACCCAGCAAATACACCATTAAGCAGGCTTGACAATATTATTACATATATTGGTATAAAATTATAGTGCAGAAACTGCTTTCTTGGTAAAGTATGAGAAAAATTAAAAGTAAGTATATAATAAAATATATTCATTCTTCACCATTTATATAAATAATATTCATTTTATCTTATTAGTATGAACTTTTCAATAATATTTTAAAAATACTTACATTTGTAAACTATTTATATATTAGATAATTTTTAAAAATCATAGTAATAAAATATGATTATAAAATGATTGTATTATTTTTTTATTCATTATATACTGCATAAAATATAAAATGTATGTTTTATGTTTTAAAGGAGTGGTTTATGTTTAATCTAAAACGAATCTCAATTTCTAAAAAAATGATAGTTATTAATTCTCCTATCATTCTAGTTTTAGTAATCGCATTATTTATTATTATTAGTATTTACGCATCAAAAAGTGCAGAAAACAGTGCAAGGTTAAGTATAGACCAGGCAGGTTATCTTGTAGAAAGTTCATTTGATAATCTTTTAGGTCAGCTGAAAAGGAATACTGAAAGTTCAATGGGAGTATTTAAATATTTTCTTGAATCATATTACGGCAGTTTTAGCGAGTTTGATATTAGGGGTAAAACTGAGCAGGGTTATCCTGCATATTATTTATATGATAATTTAATCACAGGGGAAACGGCTGTTTTAGACAGGTTTACAGATACAACACACGATATTGCAACTATTTTTGCCCGTGATGGTCAGGATTTTATACGCGTTACAACATCATTAAAAGATGAAAACGGTAAAAGAGCAATATGGACTAAACTTGACCGTAACCACCCAGCATATAATCTTGTATTAGAAGGTAAAACATACATAGGTAAGGCTACATTATTTGGTAATGATTATCTTACATTTTATGACCCAATAAAAGACAGCAGTAATAATGTTACAGGTATATTATTTATAGGATATAACTTAAAACCAGCTTATGAAGTATTAAAAGAAAGCGTTGGAAAAATAAAAATAGGAACTAATGGATACGTTACAGCAATAGATAAGAAAAAAGATATTTTTACAATAGGTAATTATGATTATAAGCCAAGCAGCCTGCCTTATGCAAAAGAATTAAAAGATAACAGTATTATCCGCTATACATATAAAGGAGATAAATTTATTGCAAAAGATATATATAATCAGGATTTAGGCTGGAATATTATAATTAATGCTATTGAAAATGATTATATTAAAGATATTTTAACATTACGAACTATAATGTTTATTGGTATAATTATTTTTATATTAATATTTTTCACTACTGTAAATATAGTTATAAGAATGGCAGTAGTATTACCGCTCCATAAATTAACTACATCTATTTTTAAATTTTTTGATTACATAAGCCATAAATCATCAAACGAGATGACAGTATATAAACCAAGCGGTAAAGATGAGCTTGTAGAAATTTCTGAGGCTATAAATGAGCAGATGAAAAAATTACAGGCAGGTTTAAGAGAAGATAATAACTTAATAGAAGAATCTTTAAAAGTTTCTGAAAAAGTCAAAAAAGGTTATTTAGATGTTGCAATAAGTTCATCTACTAATAATCCAGCATTAAACAGCTTAAAAGATAATATTAATGATACTTTTGCTAATTTAAGTGCAACTATGCAGAATATTTTATCAGTTGTAGAAAAATACTCTGCCAATGATTTCAGGGATAGTATTGATGCAGGCTCATTAGAAGGTGAACTTTTAGCTGTTATAAATGGTATAAACTTAATGGGCAGCCGTATAAGAGAAATGCTGCATACTTCTATGAATACCTGCGAAAACTTAATGGGTGCATCAAATGAATTAAAAAATCATGTAGATACTTTGCAATCCAGTGCAGAAACACAGTCTCATAATTTAGAAAAGAATATTGCATCATTAGACCATTTAAATCAATCTATGGAGCAGGTAAATCTACGTGCAAAAGATGTGGTAGAACATTCTGAAGCTATTAGAAATATTATAGATGTTATCCATGATGTTGCAGACCAGACAGACCTTTTAGCATTAAATGCAGCTATTGAGGCCGCACGTGCAGGCGAACATGGCAGAGGGTTTGCAGTAGTTGCAGATGAAGTAAGAAAATTAGCAGAAAGAACTCAGAAAAATTTACAGGAAATTTCATCTAATACTAATTCATTAGTTGAAGCAATTAATGATATGGACAGGGCAATCACTGCACAAACTACTGAAATGCAGGAAATGCATAATTCTATATTAGAACTGCAGTCAGTTACTGAAAGTACCGTTCATGTAGCTGTATCTACAAAAGAAGTGTCAGATAAAGTGAACCAAATATCAACTGATATAATGAATGATGCAAGCAGTAAAGAATTTTAGTATATTTAATTAATTTTTAGGTGAGTTATGAAGAAAAAGTTATTAATTTTATTTGTATTATCATTATTTATGTTTAATTTAGCAGGATGTACCAGCAGTAAAGATGAAAATACTGCTCAACCTGTTACACAGGAAAAACAGATACAGGCAGCATCTGAAAAACCTGTGCAAAATGAAAAAGAAAATAATCCTGTAAAAGTTTCTGACAACACTAATGAACAGGTTAATATTGCAGACAGCACAGCAGTTAAACAAACTTCTAAAGAAACTATTAGTAATAAGGTTATATTAACTTACAGCGTAAAAAAACCAGAAAGCAGTAATCCTGAAAGTAAGTTATCAAATTTAGAGATAATTTTTTCTTCTGATTCATCTAATCAGGCTTTTAAAGATAATGTAGAAAACAATTTAGATAAATATATAAAAATAAACCCTGCTGTTAAAGGTAAATGGTCTTTAAGGAATGGTAAATATTTATCTTTTGCTCCACAAAATGAATGGAAAGCAGATACCAAATACACAGTAACTATTGATAAAGGTGCCTTTAATGAATATTATGAAGTACCAAAAACAGAAATTTCATTTAATACAAATCCATTTACATTTAAAATAGATTCTGAAAAAATCAATGGTGATTATGATAGTGATAAAAGAGAATATTCACTTCACATTGTTTTTAACTATTTATTTGACCAAAAGCAGTTTAAAAAGGAAGCTAAGTTTTATGTTGAAGATAAAGAAGTTCCTGTAAAAATTACTTTTGATAAAGACGGCTACGGTGCATTAATAAAATCACCAAAAATGAATTTATTCAGCGATAAAGATATTATGCTGACATTTACACTTCCAAGAATAAAAAGTGCAGACGGCAGCAGCACATTACAGTATGAAATAAACCACAACTATGTGCTTAATAAAATTCTGGAAGGCAAATCATTTTTTATAGATGATGTAAGAAGTGTTATATTAAAAGATGAAAACGGCAGTCCAAGAAATGTGCTTGTAGTTGCATTTTCTCAGCCTGTAAACCAATCTGATGTTTTAAGATATTCATCACTTGTTTACACAAGAGACGATGTTGATACGGTGCTTGATTCTAATGGTACAAATAAAGGAAAAAATATGCCTTTAATACCAATAAATACAGGTAACAGTGCAGATTTAGTATATTCTTTTTATGTTGATATTGATAAAGATAAAAGTATAGATTCTGAAAGGGCTCTTTATTTAGTTATTGATAAAAGTTTGGAATCTGTTTCAGGTAAGCCGTTAAATGATGATTATTATAAAAGAATATCCTTTGATAAACTGCCGCAGACAGTCCAAATATTACAAAAAGGCTCGCTATTATCATTAAAAAGTAAAAAAATGGTTACTTTTGAAACAAGAGGGGTAGCAGGGTTAAAATTAGAAGTTGGTAAAATTCTTCCTGAACAGGTTCAGCATATTATTAATTTTACAGAAAGCGAAGGTTTAGGTGATGTATCATTTAAAAATAGTTACACAATGGATGCTACAAACTTTGCAGTATTTAAAAAAGCTAACCTGCCACTTGCTTCAAGCGACCCTGTAATACCAAGTTATGCTACTATTGATTTAGAAAAATATTTAGGGGGAACGCCTGGGCTTTATTACGTTAAAGCAGATGGTATTGATAGAAATGGAAATATGATTTATAAATCATCATACAGCTATGATGATTATGACGATTATTATTATGATGATGAATATGAATATGACAGCGACAGCAGCTATGTAGGCATATCAAGGTTTATACTTGTTACAGATATGTATATGATTGCAAAAGAAAATAATAATAATCAGGTAGATGTTTTTGTTGCATCCATATCTAATGGAGAGCCTGTAAAAAATGCAGTAGTTGAAGTTATTGCTAAAAACGGTTTATCTATTGTTAGTGGAGAGACTGATAAAAATGGTCATTTTAAATATGAACTTTCAAAAAGTGATGACAGTAGAAATAATCCAATAGCAATCACTGCTAAAAAAGGCGATGATTTTACATATCTTCCTTTTTCATATAATAGAAATATAGAATACTCTAAATTTGATATAGACGGTGAATATGTAAGCAGTGGTGATGCTTTAAAAGCTATGGTTTTTACAGACAGGGGAATATACAGACCTGGTGAAACAGTATATCTTGCATCTATTATAAAAGATACTGCATGGAAAAAAGATTTATCAGGTGTACCTGTTGAGATTGTAGTAAAATCACCAAAAAATGAAGTAGTATTTAATGAAAAATATTCACTTGATAAATCAGGATTTATAGATTTTGATATGGCTACTCAAAGTTATTTTACAACAGGTATGTATGATGCTGTTATATACCTTTTAAATAACAGTGGCAGTAGAAATTCTGCATTAGGCAGTGTAGAATTTGAATTAAAAGAATTTGATACAGATACAATAAGAGTGGCAGTTAATTTTGATAACCAAACATCAAAAGGCTGGATGAAAAATGAGCATCTTATTGCTAAAATTAAAGCAGATAATATGTTTGGAACGCCTGCTGCTCAAAGACGCGTTAAATCAGAAGTGTCATTTACTCCATCAACATATTATTTTCCAGAATTTAAAGGGTACAGGTTTATAGACCCATATATTGAAAGCAGCAGTAATGTACGTAAACCATACAGTCCAGAACTGCCTGATACGCAGACAGATGATAAAGGGCAGGCAGAATATAATATTTCAGAATTGTTTCAAAACTTTTCAAGAGGCACATATCTGCTTGAATTCAGCAGTGAGGTATTTGAAAAAGGCAGTGGCGATGGTGTTACAGGATATAAAAGTATAAAAGTTTCTCCTGCTGATTATTTAGTTGGCTATACTACTGAAAGCTACCTTCATTATTTAGATTTAAATGAAGATGCAAAAGTTAATTTTATTGCAGTAGATAATAATCTTAATAAAATTGCTCTTGAAAATATAAAATACAGGCTCATGCAGGTAACTTATGTAAACCAGCTTATAAAAGATAACAGCGGTAGATATAGATACAGCACTGTAAAAAGATATAATGTATTAAACAGCGGTTCATTATCTATAAGCGATAAAGGCACAGATATATCACTACCTACAAATGTAAATGGTGATATGGTATATGAAGTTGTTGATAAAGATAATCAGGCAATAGGCAGAGTTGAATATTTTGTTTCAGGAAGTCAGGGTATTGATACATCTTTAGCAAAAGAGGCAGAACTTTCATTAAAACTTGATAAGGCAGAATATAAAGCAGGCGATACAATAAATATGAATATAACTGCTCCTTATTCAGGTTATGGGCTTATTACTATTGAAAAAGAAAAAGTGTATGCATTTAAATGGTTTAAAGCAGATACAAATACTATTATAGAAACAATAAAAGTGCCTGAAGATTTAGAGGGTAATGGTTATATAAATGTGGCTTTTGTTAGAGATATTTCATCAAAAGATATATATTCTAAACCATTAAGTTATGCAGTTATGCCATTTTCCATAGATAAATCAAAACGCACTATAAATATTACCTTAAAAACTCCAGAAATAGTATTGCCTGGCAGCACTGTTGATGTGGAATATAGTGCTGATAAATCAGGTAAAATTATAGTTTATGGAGTAGATGAAGGAATATTACAGGTAGCAGGCTATAAACTTCCTGACCCACTTGCATTTTTTATGCAGAAAATAGCTTTATTAGTTAAAACAAAACAAACGGCAGACTTAATTCTTCCAGATTATAAAGTATTAAGTGAAGTATCAGGTATTGGCGGCGGCGAAGATGCAGTAATGGCATCTATGATTGCAAAAAGGTTAAACCCATTTGCAAGAGCAGTTGAAAAACCTGTTGCCCACTGGTCTCATATAATAGACGTGAAAGCAGGGGATAAAAATATTGAAAAAATTGAAATACCTGCTCATTTTAACGGCTCTATGAAAGTTATGGCTGTTGCTGTATCAGAAGAAGGTGTTGGTAGTTATGAAACAGCTTTTATTGCACGCTCTCCTATAGTAATGACGCCTAATATGCCTTATGCAGCAGTTGCTGGTGATAAATTTCAATTATCAGTAGGAGTAACAAACTTAATTGAAGGTAAAGATAATGCCACTATAAAAGTTACAGCAAAACCTTCAAAACATTTAAAAATAACTGATGAAACCTTAAAAACTGTTACAATTAAAAACGGCGGCGAAGCGTTACTTTTATTTAATGTGGAAGTTTTAGATGAGTTAGGCAGTGCAGAAATAGTGCTTGAAGCTGAGTCTACTGATATAAAAGATATAATAAAATCAAAAGTAACATTATCAGTGCGTCCTGCTGTGCCATACAGAACTAATATTCAAATAGGCACTTTTACTTCTAAATCAGAAAATATCAAAGTAGATAAAAGAGATATGTATGATTTTGCAGTTAAACGAGAAGTGGCAGTATCAAGCAACCCATTAATTGCAGTATCAGGTATTGGAAACTATCTGCAAAATTATCCTTATGGATGTACAGAGCAGATAACAAGTAAAATATATCCTGTTGTAATATTTGCAGCAACTAATGGCACAATTAATACTAAAGAAGTGCAGGATGTGTTTAATGCTTATATAAATGAGCTTACAAAACGTCAGAAAGGCTCAAACGGCTTTACATATTGGAGCGGCGGTTCTTACGTTTATGATTTACCTGCAATATATGCTACTCAGCTTTTAATAGATGCAAGAGAGCTTGGCTTTAATGTGCCTGATACTTTATACAATAATGCCATTAATTATATTCAAAGTGTAGCAGACAGAAAACCACACTCGT
Source organism: Candidatus Mucispirillum faecigallinarum (assembly GCA_019116905.1). Classification (GTDB taxonomy): domain Bacteria; phylum Chrysiogenota; class Deferribacteres; order Deferribacterales; family Mucispirillaceae; genus Mucispirillum; species Mucispirillum faecigallinarum. The sequence goes on from DXAQ01000091.1 coordinate 7,535, forward strand.
ATAGTGGAGCACGAGATATTGCATTTGCTGTATACCTGCTTGCCCGTGTTGGCACAGTTAATTCAAGAGCGTTAAATGTGCTTGAATCATATTTAGATACAGTGGATAACAACTGGAAATCATCACTTACTGCTTCATATATTGGTGCAGCTTACATACTTTATAAAAATGAAAATAAAGGTTATGAGCTTTTAGAGTCATCTAAACCATCTTATGTAAAATACTTATTCTGGGGTGATTTTTATGATTCACTTACTAATATTTCAAGGTATGTATATTTAGCAGGCAGGCATGCAAAAGATATTATTGCTAATGACAGAGGGTTTATTAATAAAATATTAGAAGAAATAAACGGCGGATATTATAATTCTTTTTCCAGTGCTTTTGCTCTTGCTGCTTTATATGGCGTTAGTGCTGATGATAAAGAGCTGCCAGTTTATGAGGAAGCTGGAAACGGCGTAACTGTTGACAGCAGCAATAAAAATAAAGCAGTTTTTTCTAATGATATTACAAATATTAAAGTATCTTATGATAAATCTAATAAATTAGGATATTACTATTATGTAACAACAAGCGGGTTTGATAAAAATATACCTAAACAAACATCTAATGGTATAAAGATAACTAAAAAATTCCTTGATAAAAAAGGTAATGAAATAAAAGAAGGTTTTCAAGGTGATGAAGTAACTGTTGTATTAAATATTGAAAGAAATGACAGCGGCAACAGTTATAATGTAATGACTGCATTGACAGATTTAGTGCCAGGTGGTACAGAAATATTAACTAAATCAGGTATTAATGCGTCAAATAATTATGAAAGCCATGAATTTAGAGAGGACAGGGCGATAATTTATTTAAATATCCCAAAATATTATAGAGGTTCAGTATCATATAAATTAAAACTTTTATCATCAGGCACATTTACTGTTCCGCCAGTTTATGCAGAAAGCCTTTATAACAGGGATATTAATGCAACAGGCAATTCATTTACTTTTAAAATAAATGAAGCACAGTAAATTTTATAAAAGATTATATAATATTGTAACAATAATATCGGCACTGCTTATATTTGCAGTGCTGGTATTAAAAATCACAGCAAAGCCTTTGCTTGAAAATGTAAGTTTTTCCACTGCAATTTATGACAGTGATAATAAACTTATGCGCCTGACTTTATCAAATGATGAAATATACAGGGTTTATAAACCCCTTGATGAAATATCTCCATATTTGCAGGAAGTTACTTTACTTTATGAGGACAGGTGGTTTTATTACCATTTTGGAGTAAACCCAGTATCTATTGGCAGAGCCTTTTTATCACTTATTAAAAATGATAAACGCCCCCTTGGAGCTTCAACTATTACGATGCAGCTTGCAAGGCTTAAATATAATATTAATTCAAAAACAATCAGTGGCAAATTAAAGCAGATATTTTATGCATTATTAATAGAAATAAGGCATACTAAAAAAGAGATTTTAGAGGCATATTTAAATACTGCCCCATACGGCCATAATATAGAGGGGGCAGAAGCTGCATCACTTATATATTTTAATGTTAATTCAAAAGATATTACATTATTTGAAAGTATGACATTAGCTGTAATTCCACAAAACCCAGTTAAAAGAGTTCCAACAAGTATAGAGGGTGCAAAATTAGGGATAGAAAGCAGAAAACGTATTTTTCCAGAATGGCTGAAATATCATAAGGAAGATAAATCTTTATCATCAGTTATAGATATGCAGGTATCAGTAAGACATCCTAAAAACCTGCCATTTAAAGCGCCACATTTTACAGACTATTTATTAAGCCGCGGCATGCGTGGAAGTATTTATTCTACATTAGATATGGAAAAACAAAGGATTTTAGAAGATACAGTATCAGAATACATAATAAATAATAAAAGAAAAGGCATTTATAATGCAGCTGTTATGCTGCTAAATTATAAAACTATGGAAGTAGTGTCATATATAGGCTCTGCCGATTATTTTAACAGTGAAATATTTGGGCAGGTAAACGGAGTTGAAGCAATGCGTTCGCCTGGCTCAGTATTAAAGCCATTTATTTTTGGTTTAGCTATTGAAAATGGTCTTATACACCCTAAATCTATGATGAAAGATGCTCCAAGGCAGTATGGTGCATACTCGCCAGAAAATGCAGACAGAGGATTTATGGGCCCATTATTTGCAAGAGATGCCCTAATTCATTCAAGAAATATTCCTGCTATAGAGCTTTTAACAAAGCTGCCAAAATCATCATTTTATGACCTTTTATATTTTTCAGGAGTGGAAAAATTACAGCCTGAAGAATACTACGGAACAGCTCTTGCCATAGGTGGTTTTGAAGTAACTATGGAAAACGTAGTTAAAATGTATGCAGGGTTAGGAAATTTAGGGGAAGAAAAGTGTATAAACTACCGCAAAGATTTAAAGTGTGAAGAAGAAAGTTACCGTCTTTTTTCAAAAGAGGCAGCTTTTTTAACGGTTGATATGCTTTATCATAACCCAAAGCCACAAGCCATATTTGATAATGACTATATAGCATGGAAAACAGGTACTTCTTACGCCTTTAAAGATGCGTGGACAGCAGGTATTTTAGGAGATTATATTCTTGCAGTATGGGTAGGCAACTTTGACGGCACAGGCAACCCTGCATTTTTAGGCAGAACATCGGCAGGCACTTTATTTTTTAATATTGCTTCGGCTTTAAAATATAATACAGATATAACATACAATAGATTAATACCTGATAAAAGGCTTAATATTAAGGAAGTGGAAATATGCGCTCCAACTGGAGATTTGCCAAATAAATACTGTAAAAATTTAGAGAAAGGTTATTTTATTCCAGGAGTTTCTCCAATTAAAGTAACAGACGTATTCAGGGCAATCCCAATAGATAAAAAAACAGGACTGCGTGCATGTTATTACGATAAAGATACAACAGAGATGAAAGTATATGAATTTTGGCCCTCAGATATAAATAAACTTTTTCAAAAATCAGGCATACAAAAAGTGCAGCCGCCAAAATTTATGCCGGGATGTAAAATAGAATTAACTGCAAACAGCGGCAATCCGCCGCAAATTTTAAGCCCAGCCAATAATTCAACTTATAATGTAAATGGCAGCAGCAAAAAAGATATAGCATTTATTGTATCTGCAGACAGCGATACAGAAAAACTTTATTATTTTATAGATAATAAGTTTGAAGGCACATCACAGGCAGGGGAAACTTTTTTCTGGAATCCAGTTTCAGGAAACCATATTTTAACTGTTACAGATAATATGGGCAGGTCATCATCTATTAAGTTTCAAGTAGAAATGCTTTATAATTAATTTTATTATATAACATTATCAAAAAATGTTATATAAATATTAAAAAATTTATTATTTTTTGTGAAAACTATGTTTTATTTTGTATAAATAATATCTTTTTAATATTAATAAAAAGTGGTGATATATTCATCAAAAATATAGATATATAATTAATGATTTATAATTATATATTTTATAATATCTAGTAAATATGTATATTTTTGGCAAAAAGTATATTAAAATATAACTATATTATAAATATGTTATAATTTCATAAAAATTACTTGCATAATAGTTAAAAATAAGATAGAATAAATAAGTTAGAAAATTGTGCAAGTGAGGTTCTATTATGATTTCTACCACAGTAATAATTATAGGTGGCGGTGCAACAGGCAGTGGAGTCTTGCGAGATTTAAGCATGCGAGGGATACCTGCTGTAATGCTTGAACAGGGCGGCTTGGCTTACGGCACAAGTTCACGTTTTCATGGCTTGCTGCACAGTGGTGCCAGGTATGCTGTAAACGATAACGATTCAGCAAAAGAATGTATTGAAGAAAATATGATACTTCGTAAAATTGGTAAGCATTGTGTTGAGTTAACAGAAGGTTTTTTTGTACAAACTCCTGAAGATGATAAAGACTTTGCTCCAAAATGGCTGGAAGGCTGCCAAAAAGCAGGGATTAAAACAGAAGAAATTTCATTAGAAGAAGCTTTTAAATTAGAACCTAATCTTTCAAGAAAAATATCAAAAGTTTATAAAGTGCCTGATTCATGTATTGATGGTTTTCGCCTTGTATGGCAGAATGTTATGAGTGCAAGAAAATATGGCGGTCAAATATATACTTACCATAAAGTTGTAGAGATAATTACAGAAAGCGGTAAGGTTAAAGGTGTTAAAGCATTAAACAGGGTAACAAATAAAATTGTTGAGTTTGGCTGTGATTATATAGTTAATTCATCAGGTTCATGGGCAGGGGAGCTGGTTTCTTTATCTGGTCTTGCTCCGCTTCCTATTTCACCTGATAGAGGCACACTTGTAGTATTTAACCACAGATTTACTTCAAGAGTAATAAACAGGCTGCATAAAAGCTCTGATGGTGATATATTTGTGCCACACGGTTCAGTTACTATTCTTGGTACAACTTCCGCTGAGGCAAATACGCCTGATGATAAAACTCCTACCAGCCAGGAAGTAATCAAACTTTTAGATATAGGCAGGCATGTATTTCCTTATGTAGATGATTATAGAATACTTCGTGCTTTTGCAGGTACTCGCCCACTTTATGGAGCAAAAGGGTCTGGCAGGTCTGCAAGCCGTAATTTTAATATAGTAAACCACGCATCGGAAGGGCTTAATGGGTTTGTATCTATTTTTGGCGGCAAGCTTACAACATACAGACTTATGGCAGAAAAGGTAAGTGATATTGTATCAGATATGGCAGGCGTAAGTGCAAAATGCCGTACAGCAGATGAACCAATTATTCCTGATGCATCAGAGCATACTATAAGCAAAGCTAAAAAATATTTTCCTGCTGGTGCTGTTAATATTGTGGCAGACAGAATTGGGGCAGATTTTGAAAAGGTAGTAGATAATATAGAAAAAAGCAAAGAGCAAAATGAGCTTGTATGCGAATGTGAAATGGTTACTTTATCAGAAATAAAATATGTAGCGCAGGATGATGCATCATATTATTTAAATGATATAAGGCTTAGAACAAGGCTTGGTATGGGAACATGTCAAGGTACGTTCTGCTCACTAAGAGCAATATCAGCTTTGGAAAATGAAAATATAGAGATGAAGTTAAAACCTTCTGATAATATTAAAAACTTTTTACAGGAAAGGTGGAACGGTCTGCGTCCTGCTTTATGGGGCGGCCAGTTAAGAGAGGCAGAACTTACAAGAGCGATTTATCTTTCTACACTTAATTTTGACGGAGAAAGTTATGAGGCATAGTGATATATTAGTTGTAGGTGCAGGTATGGCAGGTCTTATGGCTGCTGTTACTGCTGCGAAATCTGGTTTATCTGTCAGTGTGTTATCAGAGGGAGCAGGTGTTATTTCTATTGGCAGTGGTGCTGTTGATTTTTTAGGTTATGTTAATGGCAAAAAAATTACAGATAACCCTTTTAACCATTTAAATGAACTTGATAAAAATCATCCATATAATATTATAGGCGCTGAAAATATTAAAAATGCCTTTGCAAGCCTTATAGAGATATCCACATCTAATGGTTATGAAATCAAGATGAATGATGAAGGCTTAAACCAGACTGCAATATCAATAGCAGGTACAACAAAACCTACTTATATTTGCAGTGAATCAAATAACGCATCAAGAATATTAAAAGCTAAAAAAATACTTTTTGCAGGTGTAGAATATTTAAAAGATGCTCAGCCTGCACTGGCTGTAAAACAGGCAAAACAGTATAAAGTGTTTGCAGATGCAGAGCTTGAGAGCGCCATATTAAAATCACCTTTTGGTAAAACTCACAGGGTGCTTAATTCTTTAGATTTAGCAAGGTATGTAGACAAGGAAGAAGGCTTTAACTGGTTAAAAAGTGAATTAGTAAGAGTTTCAGGCGGTTTTGATGCTGTTATTATACCGCCAATATGTGGAACAGTAAATTATACAAAAAGCTTTAAAGAACTTCAAAATCTTGGCTTTATTTTAGTGGAGGCTGTATCTATTCCACCAGGTGTTGGCGGTTACAGGCTTAGAAATGCTTTAATAAGTGAAGCAAAAAAATTAGATATTAAGTTTATAGAAAACTGTAACGTGCAAAGAGCTGTAATAGAAAACGGAAAATGTAAAAGTTTATTTGCACTGCATAATAATATAGCAGGTGCTTTGGAAACAGAATATTCTGCAGATAAGTTTATAATAGCAACAGGGGGTGTAATTGGCGGCGGTATTGCCTCTACTCCTGATAAGGTATACGAAAAGATTTTTAATATAGAAATAAAATCTCCAGCAAGTGTGGAAGAAAGGTCTGATAAAAATGTTTTTGGCAGCCATATTTTTACAAAGTTTGGTGTTAATGTAAATAATAAACTGCAGGTCATAGATAGTTCAGGCAGTCCTTTATATGATAATGTATTTTTTGCAGGCAATACGTTATCTGATTATGATTTTCCAACTGAAAAATCAGGTTATGGAGTTGCCTGCTCAACAGGTTATACTGCTGCATTATCAGCATTATCAAGTAAATAATAAGGAGATGTTACTATGTCATCAGAACATATAAATCCTGATAAATGTATTGCATGCACAATATGCCAGGTTCAGTGCCCTGTAGCAAAAGTTACCCCAAACTTTTTAGGGCCAAGATTAATAGGACCTGCTTATGAAAGGTTTAGATTATTTGATGTGGCAGAAGAAGAATCTCTGCATTACTGTGCAAACTGTAAAAACTGCGATATAGCATGCCCGCAGGGAGTTGCAATTTCTACCCTTAATATGCAGGCAAGGTGTGAATATACTACTAAAAATGGTGGAAAACTTAGGGACTGGGTATTAAGTCATGGCGGTTTTTTAGCTGATTTATTTAAATACATTCCTACATGGCTTAAAAACTTTGGTATGCTAAACCCTGTAACAAGGCTTTTCCTTGATACGATAGGTATTTCTAAAAAAGCGCCTATACCAAAGTTTGATAAACATTTCAGGCTTGTTTACAAAAAATTGAAACAGCCTAAACTTGATAAAAAAGTTGTATATTTTCCAGGCTGTTACGTTGATGATTATGATTATTCTATCGGGCTTGATATGATATGGATATTTAATCAGGCAGGGTATGAAGTGATAGTGCCTGAAAAATTTGTATGCTGTGGTTTACCACTTGTATCGAATGGTTTTATAAAAGATGCAGCTAAAAACGCAGCTAAAAATGTTGCAGTTATTAAAGAATATAAAGAGAAAGGAATACCTATAGTTACAGGCTGCCCAAGCTGTGCATTAATGTTTAAAAAAGATGTGCCTGAAATGTTTCCTGATGTAGTTTTTGATGACTATAAAGGCGGTTTATTAGATGCTCAGGAATTTTTAATGGGCTGTGTTGAACGCGGTGAACTTAGTTTTAAAAATAAAATGCCTGAGAAATCAATTATTTATCACTCACCATGTCATTTAAGAGCTCAAGGTATAGGGCTGCCTGGTCTTGATTTAATAGAACAGCTTACAGGTAATAAGGTAATCAATGCGCAGGCTGGCTGCTGTGGAATATCTGGCAGTTATGGGTTTAAAAAAGATAAATATCAAATAGGGCTTGATGTTGGTAAAGAGCTTTTTGATACAATTAAAGAAAGCAAATGTGAAATAGTAACAACAGAATGTGGCACATGCCAGACTCAAATACAGCATGGGACAGGTCAAAAAGCTTATCATCCTGTTACTGTTATCAGGCAGATGGTGGAAAATAATAAATAAATAATAAATTAGTAAATAGTAAGTTAATTACAAAGAAGGAGATGAATATAGGGTTAAAAGTAATCAACACATAAAAAAATGGGAGGTTCTTCATGAGTAATGTTATGGTTACGATTATCTATGCTTTTTGCGGCGGTGTATTTGGTGCAAGTATAGGTGCGTTATGGGCATTTATATTATGTACATTAATTGCTGTAATGGGAGCATTAGTAGTATTAGCAGGCGGCTCAGATTTTATTTTAATGCAGGTTGCATTAGGACCTATTTTTGGACCTGCTGCAGGTGGTTTCTTATCAGGCGTTGTGGCAGCAACTTATGCACATGGTGTTAGAAAAAATCATCCAACTAATAACGCAAAGGATATAGTAACACCACTTATGGGTACTTCCTGGGATGTGCTTTTCGTTGGTGGAATATCTGCTGTAATATCTTTTTATTTTGCTGCACTTCTTTCAAAAGTGCCTTTTATTCAGCTGGGTGATACAGGTGCAATTTCAATAGTAGTATTATCACTTCTTTCAAGAGTTTTATTTCTTAAAGAAAGTATCTTTGGAAATAAAAAATCTATAGAAAAACACGGGATATTTGGAACAAATAATTATGAATTATCATGGTGTGGTTATATGACTCCAAAACCACTACTTATGATGATAGGTATTTCTATGGGTGGCTTTTCTGCAGCTGTTGCAGCAGGCACTCTTTCTGTATTACGTCCGTTAGTAGAAAGTGGTCAGATAAATGCAGGCCTTGCCTGGACAGTGCCGCTGTTTTTCACATGGGGCATATCAGGTATTATGCTTACAATGATGGCATTAGGGCAGGGAGCAACAGGCAGAGTTCCAGTAACACACGCTATAAGCCTTGTTGGAGCTTTAATGTTTTTGCATACTGAACCAATATTTGGTACAAATACAGCCATTTTATTTGGTATATTAGGTGGTATTATGGGTATGGCAGTTCAAGAGTTTGGCGCAAGAGTATTTTGGAACCATGGTGGCAACCATATTGACCCACCAGCATTTTCAATAGCAGTCAATACTTTATTTATAAATATTTTATTTTCTTTCATAAGCTTGCATTAAGGAGGTAGAAACTTATGGCAAAATATGTTTTAGCACTAGACCAGGGCACAACAAGTTCACGAGCTATTTTATTTGACAGGGATAGCAACATTATTCAGATAGCTCAACAGGAATTTTCTCAAATTTTCCCGCAGGATGGCTGGGTTGAACATAACCCTAATGAAATATTTGATACACAGTCTGCAGTCCTTAGAGAATGTGTTAAAAATTCAGGTATCTCATCAAAGGATATTGCAGCGGTAGGTATAACTAACCAAAGGGAAACAACAGTTGTATGGAATAAAAAAACTGGCGCTCCAATATATAATGCAATTGTATGGCAGGATAGAAGAACATCATCATATTGTGATAAATTAAAAGAAGAAGGTAAAACTGATTTAATCAGGCAAAAAACAGGTCTTATTTTAGATTCATATTTTTCAGGCACAAAAATTAAGTGGATACTTGATAATGTAAAAGGTGCAAGACAGTTAGCAGAAAAAGGTGATTTATTATTTGGTAATATTGATACATGGTTAATCTGGAATTTTACTAAAGGTTCAGTTCATGCAACAGACCCATCAAATGCCAGCAGAACTCTGCTTTTTAATATTCATACAGGTATGTGGGATAAAGAGTTATTAGAACTTTTTGGTATACCTGAATCATTAATGCCAAAAGTAATGCCTTCATCTGGAGTAATGGGTGAAATGCACCCTGAATTTTTAGGTGCTCCGCTGCCTATTGCAGGGGATGCAGGAGACCAGCAGGCAGCAACTTATGGTAATGCATGTACAAAAGAAGGAATGGCAAAAAATACATACGGCACAGGCTGTTTTTTGCTTATGAATACTGGTAAAATGAGTAAATTAAGTGCAAATAACCTGCTTACTACTGTAGCATGGGATTCTGGTAAAGGGCTGCACTATGCTTTTGAAGGCTCTGTATATATAGGCGGCGCAGTAGTTCAGTGGTTAAGAGATGGTTTACAGATTATAAAAAATACATCAGATACAGAAGCTTTGGGAAAATCAGTTCCTGATAATGGGGGAGTATATATAGTGCCTGCTTTTACAGGTCTTGGTGCTCCATACTGGGACCCTTATGCACGAGGCACAATCGTAGGTATTACAAGAGGCACAACAAAAGCCCACATAGCACGTGCTGGTTTAGAATCTATTGCATATCAGTCATTAGATATAGTTCGCTGTATGGAAAAAGATGCTGGTATGAAAATGAGCACATTAAGAGTAGATGGCGGCGCAAGCCGAAATAATATGCTTATGCAGTGCCAGGCAGATATGTTAAATGTAGTTGTTGAAAGACCTGTAATTACAGAAACTACTGCATTAGGGGCAGCATACCTTGCAGGTTTAGCAGTTAATTTTTGGAGCAGTGAAGAAGAAGTTCGCTCAATGTGGAAATTAGACAGGTGTTTTGAACCGCAGATGACTCAGGAAAGGCGTGAAAAACAATTATATGAATGGCATAAAGCCGTAAAACGTGCTCAAAGCTGGGTAGAAGAATAATTAATCAAATAATAAAATCCCCTTTTTTATTAAAAAAGGGGATTGGTATTTTTTAAATTATTGATAACAAAGAGAAAATAAAAAATATTAAAAAATTTATATTTTTTTATTGACAATATAGATTAAATAATATATATAATAATTCCCACGCGGGTGTAGCTCAGTTGGTAGAGCGTGACCTTGCCAAGGTTGAGGTCGCGAGTTCGAGTCTCGTCACCCGCTTTTTTTATATGGCGACGTGGCCGAGTGGTTAGGCAGAGGCCTGCAAAGCCTTGTACTCCGGTTCAAATCCGGACGTCGCCTTTTCTTAAATTTACCCTTTCTTTTTTTCATGTTTTATAATAAAGTATATAAAATTTTATAGAGGCGATATATGAGGTTATTTTTTATAATAGTATCATTATTTTTAGTTAATACTGCTGTTTTTGCTGCTGATTATGAAAAGGCATGCCCAGCTTGTGATTTTGTTGTTATAGAAAAAGCTGTTAACAAAGATAACTGTACAGAATATTATAAATACTTTTTTCAAGGTAAAAAGATAGGTAAATCTTATGAAGAATTTGGTGCATTTTTTGTGCCAAACCATAAATATGCAGAATTTTGGAAAAGATATCTGCCTGATTCTAATGAAAAATATTTCGTTAATAAAGAGTATGTAAATAACTCTAATGTTTCAATGTTTTATGAGATTATTCCTAAAAAGATTTCTTTAAAGGAAGGTAAAAAAGCTAATATAGAAATGATTGTTGATAATGAAAAATATTATTTTCAATTAAGGGAAGTAGATAACGGCACAGAAATATCTTCCTGTTATAGTTTATTAAAATAATTTTGTAAAAAATATGTAAAGATTGAATTAGATTATTTGAATTATCTTTATATGTGTGTTACATTTCTACACTATATATTTTTTAAGGGGTTCTTTATGAAAAAGATAATTGTATTAATGCTTATTTTTACAGCATTATTTGGATGTACTTCTAAAATGGGAGCGCAGTTAGCTGAAAAAGCAGATTTAAAAACTTTAGAAGAAAATATTCAGAAAAAATTTTCAAGTCAAGATAAAAATATTAAAGTTAAAGTAACAGAAATAAAAGATATTAATGATATTATCCCTGGTTTTTCTTATGCTGAAATAAAATTATATGAAAACGGTGTGCTTGTTAATACTGATAAAATTATGACAAATGGTAAATATTTTACAAAAGAATTTATTAATTCAGCTTCTTTTGTATCTTTAAAAGATGAGTTAGATTTTGAATTTGCTAAACCAGTTGCAATAAATACAGATAACTTAACACTTGCTGGTGGTAAAAAAAATGCTAAAAATGTAATCATTGAAATAACTGATTTTCAATGCCCTTACTGTAAAAAAGCAAACAGTTATTTTGTAGATGCATTAAAAGATAAATCAGATTATGCGTTATATATAGTTCATCTTCCATTAACTGGTATGCACCCAAGTGCTGAAGTTATGGCTCAAATATTTGAAGCTGGTATGCTTATGGGCAAAAATTTTAAAAATGAACTTTTTGGCGCAGATTATTTATCAGCATTAGAAAAAAAAGCTAATGAAATGAAAGAACAAGGAGTTAAATTAAATCAGGAATTAGTTGATAATTTAATAAAAGAATTTAATCAATCTATTGTTGATGAATATGCTGCAAAAACAGATGACCCTGCAAAATTTAAAGAATTAGTTAATTCTGATGAAGTTAAATCTAAAATTACAGCTACTAAAAACTTAGCATCAAGCTTAAATATTGATTCTACTCCTGTATTTTATATAAATGGTAAGGCTGTATCAGGCTTTAATGAAGGTTTAATTGCAAAAGCTATTGAAAATTTCTAGTAATAAAATACTAGTATAATAAAATATTCCGCCATAAATATTTGGCGGATTTTTTTTGCCCTATTGTAAAAAATAAAAAAATCTATTAAAATACTATAAAAAATATAAAGGAAAATTTATGTCTATAATAAAAAAACTTTCTCCTGAGGTTGCTTCTAAAATTGCAGCAGGAGAGGTTGTTGAAAAACCTTTTAATGTTGTTAAAGAATTAATAGAAAATTCATGTGATGCAGGTGCGTCTAAAATTACAGTAGAAATCAATGAGGGCGGTTTAAATAAAATTAAAGTTACAGATAACGGCAGGGGTATAGATAAAGATGATTTACCTCTTGCATTAGAGCGGTTTGCTACAAGTAAAGCTGAAACTGTGGAAGATGTTTATTCAGCTGCTACATTTGGTTTTAGAGGGGAGGCGTTAGCTGCCATTTCTTCTGTTAGTGATTTTAAAATAACAAGTGGAAAAGACGGCAAAGCATATACTATAACAAGCCAGTATGGAAAAGCAGGAGAAATTAAACCAACAGCAGCCATAAAAGGTACTATTATAGAGGCAGACAGATTATTTGAAAATCTGCCTGCAAGACGTAAGTTTTTAAAAAGCTCTAAAAGTTTAGAAGGTGAGATAGTAAAACTTATTAAACATTTTTCACTTATTAACCCTGATATAGAGATTACTTTAATATGCAACGATAAAGAAGTATATCATGCTGCCTTAAATGATGATGTTACTGTTAGAGCCTCAAAAGTATTTAATGGCAAGGCATTTTGTAAAGGCATGGCAGAATATGCACAAAAAAAAGTTATCGCATGTGCTACACTACCTTCTGCCAGTGATAGATTAAAACGTGATGCAATAGTTATAGGGGTAAATGGCAGGCTTATTAAAGATACAAGTCTTGTGCAGGCAGTTATTAATGCATACCACAGGCTTATACCTGATGGCAGATATCCTGCAGCTGTTATTGATATTAGAATAAGCCCTGATATTGTTGATGCAAATGTGCACCCTGCAAAACTTGAAGTAAGATTTTTAAATGCTGGAGAAATGTTTTCTCTTGTAAGTGATGCTGTTTCTAATTCTTTTAAAGGCAAGGGTGTAAATACAGGGTATTCTGGTAATTATATACCGCAGGGTTTTACTATGAATGATAAGCAGAATATAGATAAGGCTGAAAATCATAGTAACAATATTTTTAAAAAAGAAGAAAATTATAAACCTTTTTCCCAATTTCAAAATAAAACTGCTTATGAGCAGAAAAGCAGTATAGATAAAAATATAAATAACCAAAATAATGAAGTAAATATTACTGATAATGAAGTAAATATTCCTGCTCCTGCTTATACTTTATCACTTGATGAAAAATTAACAGATATGCAGGTTGATAATGATTATACAAATGATATAAATAATAGTGAAAATACTGAAACTCTTGATGATAGAATTGCAAATGGAGAATTTAGAGTTGTAGGACAGGTTGATAAAACTTATATTATAATAGAAACACCAAATAAAGAGATATTATTTATAGACCAGCATGCAGCCCATGAAAGAATACTTTTTGAAAAAATACAGTCAGAAAACAAAGCAAAACCAAAGCCTTCTATTGTGCTGCATGAGCCTTTGGAAGTGATAGTAACTGATGAAATTATTGAAAATATTGATAGATTTAAAATGGTTATAGAATCTTTTGGTTATGATTATAAAATTACAGGTATTAATAAGCTTGAAATTTTACGTGTTCCTTATAATATTATAAGAAAAAATATATCAAAAGAGTTTACAAATATTGCAGTTGATTTATGCCTTACAGGTAAATCAAAGCAGGAGGAAGCACCACGAGCTATGCTTTCCTGCAAATCGGCTGTAAAAGCAGGTGATGAGCTGACTTATGCAGAAATGGAATATCTTGTTACGCTGCTTTTTAATACAGAAAATTTTGGTACATGCCCTCATGGCAGACCTATTATTTATATGATGACTGTGCAGGAGCTTGCAAGGAAATTTTACAGATGATAATACCTATTATTACAGGACCAACATCTTCAGGCAAAAGCAGCACAGCTTTTAATGCCGGCTTAAAAACTGGCAAAGTGGAGATAATTAGTGCAGATGCTTTTCAAGTGTATACTGGGCTTGATATTGGAACTGCAAAAGTAAGTCAGGAAGAAAGGCAGCTTGTAAAACATCATCTTATAGATATTATGTCTCCTGATGAATGTTATTCTGCAGGAATGTTTGTGCAGCAGGCTGAAGAAATTATAGAAGAAGTATTAAAAAAAGGAAATGTGCCTGTAATAACTGGCGGTACAGGGCTTTATATAAAGTCATTAATGGAAGGTATATTTAACTGCCCTGAAATAGAAAGCTCTATCAGGGCAGGGTTACAGGAAAAGGCAGAAAAGGATGGGCTTACTTCCTTATATAATATTTTAAAGCAGGTAGACAGCGAATATGCATTAAAAATAAGTTCAAATGACCCTGCAAGAATTATACGTGCTTTGGAAATATATTATGGGCTTGGAATATCATTTACTCAGGCACATAAATTATACAGCAGAACGCCAAAGTATAAATACAGCTGTGCAGTATTATGGAAAGATAGAAAAGAATTATATGAAAAAATTAATGAAAGAACTTTGCAAATGTGGCAGGCAGGCTGGGAGCAGGAAGTTAGAAATTTACTTGATAAAGGATATAATACAGACTGCCCGTCATTTAGAGCAATAGGTTATAAATTAATTGCAGATTATATATTAAATGGCGGTAATGCTGATTACATTATCAGCGAAATAGCTAAAGAAACAAGGCATTTTGCAAAACGCCAGTATACATGGTTTAGAAGTAAAAATGATGTGATAAAATACAGCGACAGTAAATTACTTGAAAATAATTTAATAGAATTAATTAATGGAACAAGGAGCAGTTTATGAGGTATGCGATAATTTTTACAGTAATAATATGTGCCATTGTTTTTTATATTATTTTTGGTCATAATGGTGTACTTAAATATAATGAGCTTGTAACAGTAAGGCAGGGTTATGAAGAACGCCTGAGAGAAATGGAAAAAGAAATAGAGCAGAAAAAACGAGAACTTGAACTTGCTACTAAAAATCAGGAATATTTAGAAGGTATTATTCGCAGGGAGCTGGGGCTGCAGAAAATGGGCGAAGATGTTTATATTATAGAAGATAATAATACAAAAGATAAGGCAGAATAGAGAAGTTATGCAGGAATTTAGTGTTAAAGAAATATCGCAGATATTATCAGGTTTATTAAAAAATGCTTTTCCTGAATTAGTGGCAGTAACTGGTGAAATATCTCAAATATCAAGTCAAAATTCAAGCGGTCATATATATTTCACCTTAAAAGAAGGGGATGCAGTATTAAATGCTACATATTTTAAATATTACCATGCTGCTAATAAATGTGTGCCTAAACTTGGCGATAAAGTAAAAGTCATAGGTGAAATAAAATCTTATGATAGAACAAGCAGTTACCAAATAAATGTAAGAAAAATAGAGTATGATTCTGAAGGTCTTTTATGGAAACAGTTTGAAGAAATGAAGAAGAAACTTATGGCAGAAGGCTTGTTTGATGAAAGCAGAAAACGCCCTGTGCCAAAATATCCATACCGCGTGGCAGTATTAACTGCATTAAGCGGTGCTGTTATAAGAGATTTTATTGTTACTACTAAAAATGAAATGGGCAGGTATTTAATTGATGTATGGAATATACCTGTGCAGAATATTGAAAATGCTCCTGTTATTGCAGAAACAATAAATAAGGCTGGCAGTCTTGTTGATAGATATGATGTAATTGTTGTTATGCGTGGCGGCGGAAGTATGGAAGATTTAGCTGTATTTAATCAGGAAGTAGTGGCACGTGCTGCTGCTGCATCAAAAGTACCGCTTATCAGTGCAGTAGGTCATGAAACAGATTATACAATTATTGATTTTGCAGCAGATTACAGAGCTGCAACACCTACTGCTGCAGCTGCATATTTATCATCTCACTATAAAGCTGCAGGGCAGTTACTTGATAAGTATAATTTTTCTATTAAAAAAACATATATTAATATTTTACAAAAGTATGAGCAGTATGTAGATTTACTTTCATTAAAGCTGAATAATAAATTACCGCAAAATAATATTATTAAATACAGCCATAAAATTGACAGCTTTGATAAAATGATAGAAAATATTTTAAACAGAAAAATATTTAATTTTAATACAAAACTCAATAGAATTGAAAATATTATATCATCAGCTAATCCAAAAAATATGATTATCACATATAATGTTAGAATAGTAAACAGCAGGAAAATGCTTGCAGCAGGGTTAAATAAAAAACTTACAAGTTATAACCAGAAAGAAGAAGTTTTAAGAAAAAATTTAAAAAATATTACTGGAAATACACTTGAAAAAAAACACAGCAGTATAGAATTTTTATACCATAAGCTTTTACTTTGCTCACCTTTAAAAAATATGTCAGGCAGCAGGTACAAACTTGAAAATATTAAAAAATCATTACTTATGGCTGTAAGAGAAAAATATGCTTTATCAAATAGATTATATAAAGATATTAATAACAGGTTTGAGCAGTATATTATAAACTATATTTTTAATAAAAATGCTCACGTATCAAAACTTGAAAGCAAACTTATTCTTTTAGACCCAAAAAATGTAATGGAAAGAGGCTATGCGATTATAAGTCAGAAAGAAAATATTATATCATCAGTTGAAAATATTGTGCTTGATAAGGAAATGGAAATAATGATGAAAGACGGTACAATTTATGCTTATCCAGAAAAGGTTGTATCAAGTGAACACAATGAAACTTATGAAAATACTAAAACGGAAAAAATTTTAAAATAGTGTAAAATCTAAAAACGATTGCGAAAAATGATATAAATAAA
>DXAQ01000092.1 GCA_019116905.1 Candidatus Mucispirillum faecigallinarum
ATTTGAATAACCTTTTTCCATTCTAGCAATAATTGGCTGTTTAACACCACTTAATTCTTCTAATTTTTTTTTGACTTATACCTAATTCATCTCTTGCTCGTATAAACTCACTTATTAATGATACCCTTAAATCACTTTCTCTAATTTCATCAGCAGTATAAATATCTTTTTCAAATTCTTCCCAGCTTCTACCTATAGCTGATTCTTGCTGTATATTTCTTTCTTTACTCATCTTTTTACCTCCGTGATTTTAAGTCATTGATTTTTCTTTTTGCTGCTTTATTATATGTAATATATTCATTATAATACAAATACTTTTAAGTTATTAAAAGTGTTCTGTAAAGTCGAAAAACGATTACAAAATTTTAAGTAATCCTGCAAATGTTTATAAAATATATCATTACTCATATATTTGAATAATAATCTTTTACAATCCCAACTCTTTTATCATTTCCATATTGAACCTATGTTGTAAGCACCCCATTTTGATAATATTCTTTTGCTACTCCATTAGCACTACCATTTATATATGGTTATTATATCGTATATTGATATTATAACATTTTTTCAAACAATAATTTATATTCCTTACTCCCCTTTCACTATCCCTAGAAGCTCCTTGTAATCTGATATTACACCATATTTTAGATTGTCTGATGAAAGTGCTGCATAGAGTTTGCGTGCACAGCTAATTTTTATATCTTCTCTACCTCTAATATCTAAACTACCTAATTTGCCTTTTGTTTCTGCTATGAAGTATATATATTTCACATCTTTTTCATCAAAGACTATTGCCCAGTCTGGATTGTAGTCGCCTACTGGGGTTGGTATGAGAAAACCTTTTGGAAGTTTTGAATAAACTTTCACTATTTCTTCTTTTTCCAGATTATCTGCAAGTTTATTTTCTATTTCGCTATCATAGTCTAAATAATCCTGCACATGTTTTTGACATTTATCTTTAAGTCTTAAACTGCTGCTTTCTAAATCTACTTTTGTTTTTGTAAAAATATCTACATCATATTTTTCTGATGTTTTATAGTAAGTGATTTGGTTAATAATAAGTGAGCCTTTTTGCTCATCAATAACTTTACTTACTTTTTTAATAAATTCTTCCGGGTTTGCTGCATAGTAGCTATATGTTTTTGGCTTTATCCCCCGCAAAATATCTGCGGCAGTCTTTCTTGTAATTTGTGCCCTTGTAGATATTTCCCCAAGTAAATCATATTTTACACTACTTTTGAAATCTTTTTCTTTTTCATAATGGTGAGTGCCGCTTACTGTGCTTTGAAAACCTGCACCAGCTTTGATTTCTTCTGCTGATACGTCTTCTTTTTGCTCACCTGTTTCAACAGTATATCTTGTTTTTGTTACATGTAAATTAGCATCTAAATATTTTATAGTGTTTTGCACTAACTCGTTACTGTCAAAACTGATACGATAAACATACTTATCATTTATCATATTCCAAAGCTTTTGAAACTCTGCTTTATAAAAGTTATCATTTAAATAATTTGTAATTTTCGTTTTTCTGGCATTATTACCTGTATTTCTTTCAAGAATATCTTTTCTTGTAATAATATCATCTAAAATATTAATAACTGTTTGTTGTAAGTGTTTATTTTTGTCGCCAATTTCAGCAACTGTATTATTAGCTTTTGCATCTAAATATGTATCAGTAATATTGCCATCATCATCAATATAATTATTTCTTACCAAATAATTATATATTGCAGTAGCTTCCTGCTCTGTTATATTAGTTTTTGTATCTACATTTTCTTTTCCAGCAAAAATTTCTTTACCTGTAATTTTTAAAGGTCTTGCCACAAGTTCTTCACTTATTTCTTTTTGCAGACCGTCTACAAAATCTTCATAGCTTTCTGATGCAATAACTGTAAGCAGGTTAATATCCATAACATTTTCTTTTGAATAGTTTTCATCTACCCTTGTGCCCTCCTGATTAACACAAAGCCTTAAACCTCTGCCTACTTCCTGATGTTTTTGCATAGTATTATCGCTTTTCTTTAATGTGCATATTTGGAAAATGTTTGGGTTATCCCAGCCCTCCCTTAATGCAGAGTGGGAAAAGATAAACCTTGTAGGCTCATTAAAAGAAAGAAGTTTCTCTTTATTTTTTAATATTAAATCATAAGCATCTGTATCTTTTGAAAGCCCCGTTTTTACTTCAAAATCATCTGTTTCTCTTTTAGTTTTTTTATCTATGCTAAAATAACCATTATGCACATCTTCTGCTGCAAAATAATTTAGATATTTATAATATGCACTTTCCCTATCTAATGTGTTTAATTTTTCTTTTAATTGATTATTATATTCTTCTTCAAATATTTTTTCATAATCGCTTTTTACTTTATTACCTGATTCATCATATTTTCTATATTTTGCAACTTCATCAATAAAGAAAAGTGATAATGTTTTTATATTATCATAAAAAAGTTTTTCTTCTTTTTCAAAATGGGAGATAATAGTTTCCCTTATTTGTATTCTTCTAATATCACTTTCCTGAATATTGCCATAAGATGAGCCTGCTTTAAGTTCTATATCATTAGTAAAGCGTATAGTATTTTTAAACGGGTCTATTTCTGCCACTATAAACCCTTCATACTGGCTCATATTTTTAGATAAAGTATATAAATCACTTTTATCTGATACTATAACTTCTTTTTTAGTAATGCTGCTTTTGTTAGATACTTCTATTTCTATTTTTGCTCTTGGTGGTTTATCTGGTGATAAAATAATATGGCTGAAATATACATAGCTGTTACCTGTTGACATATTACTTGTTTTAATGCCCTTTACTTCTATTTTTTTTACAAGTTTCTGTTTATATGCATCTACTGCGTCAAGCACATATACCATATTATTTTTTTCTTTATGTGTGGCAGAGTAGCTTATGGAAAAAAGCGGATTAAAGTTTAATATACCGTTTGCAGTTGCTTCACCGCCCATTTTTTGTGGCTCATCAAGTATAATAATAGGGTTATTTGCTTGTATAACATCTATTGGTTTACGAGAGCCAAACTCATCTCTTTTAGAATAAATAATGCGGGATTCTTTATTTTTTGTGCCCTCTTTTAAAGATGTGGCAAAAGCCTGCATATTTATAATCATTACATTTATATCATCACTTGTAGCATAATCTTCTATTTGGTGTAAGTATTTGCTGTCGTATATAAAATATTTAATTTTCTTATTATACTGACCGTAAAAATGCTCACCAGTTATATCAAAACTTTTATATACACCTTCTCTAATAGCAATGCTAGGCACAACTATTATAAACTTTTTCCAGCCGTAAAGTTTATTAAGTTCATATATAGTTTTTATATATACATAAGTTTTGCCTGTGCCTGTTTCCATAGTAACATCAAGGCTGCATCTGCCATACCTTTGAGAAAGGGTTGTAGATATTGCAAGACCATTATTTTTTTGTATATCTTGTATATTTTTTAAAAGTTCATCACTGCTTAATGAAACTTTACTGTTTTTATAGCCTATATCATCTATTAAATGATATTCTAATGAGCTATAATCAATGTTACCTTTATCATAAATATATCTATTATCTGATATAATATTTCCTTTAAAAACATCTGTTACACTTTTTACTGCATCGCTTTGATACTGCTGAATACTAAACCTAAATTTCATTATATCACCTTAACATTAGTATCATTGCTAATCATCTTAAATATCTGCTTAATATTTGCCAAAGTACTGTCCTGTACATTTTGATTAAATACCATAAAGTCTGGTTGCATTTTAGCAAGTTCTTCAATAGTTTTATCATCTATATCTTTTTCAAAGCATACAATTAAATATTTATCATCTACAAAATAAACATCTCTATTATTTACCTTTT
>DXAQ01000093.1 GCA_019116905.1 Candidatus Mucispirillum faecigallinarum
CAGATGAAAAAACATTTATTTATTTTGATCCGCCATACAGACCATTAACAAATACATCATCATTTACTTCATATACAGAATATAATTTTGATGATAATGAACAAATTAATCTTGCTAAATTTATTGAAAAATTAGAAAAAAAAGGAGCATATATTCTACTAAGCAACTCTGATCCACATAATATAGATGAAAAAGATATGTTTTTTGACAATCTGTATTACACAAAAAAAATTAATAGAATATATGCTGCTAGAATGATTAACAGTAAAGGTAACAGCAGAGGTTATATAAGCGAACTGCTTATTAGTAATTATTAAGGATTTATAAATGAGAGATTTTGACGCATGGTTTCAAACATTTAGAGATAGTATTTATACTTATGATTTTTTCACTGATTTTAAAAAAGTATATGAAAATGTTGATAATATTAAGGTTGAATTAAATATATTAAATTCATTAATAGGAAGTAAAAATATTGAAGATGATTTTATTAATATAATAATGAAATATCCAGAAACACTAAAATGTATTCCTATATTACTTGCTGTAAGACAAAATGAAATTATTATAAATGACAATTTAGGAAAACACCTGATTGATTTCAATTTATTTAATAATACAGATACTAAATTATACATTAAATTTATGAAAGAAACTGGAATTTTTAATTTACTTTCAAACTCTAAAATCAAGTCTTTACAAGATTATATTTTAGGTGTTGAAGTAGGGTTAGACTCTAATGCTCGCAAAAACAGAACAGGAAAAACAATGGAAAGTCTTATTGAAAGCTATATACAAAATACAGGATATAAGTATAATGAAACATATTTCAATCAAATTGGTTATGCAGACTTTAATAATAAATTTAGTATAGATTTATCATCATATATTAAAGAAACTGCAAATAAAAAATTTGATTTTGTAATTAATAAAGGCAGTAAATTTTTTGCAATAGAAGTTAATTTTTATAACAGCAAAGGCTCAAAACTAAATGAAACTGCAAGAAGTTATAAAGAAATTGCAATAGAAACAAAACATATTAAAAATTTTTCATTTGTATGGATTACTGATGGCAAAGGATGGGAATCATCAAAAAAAAATCTTCAAGATACATTTAACAGTATGGAACATATATATAACTTAAACGATGTAGAAAATGGACTTTTCAAAAATCTAAAATAATATCCAAAATATTTAGCATATTTATTATTCAATATAAATATACCTTACTCCTGCTATACTACACAGGCTTTTTTTATTGCTAAATTTTATATTTTCTGATAAATATTTTACTAGAATATATTTAATTATTATATAATGTGAAGGACAGGACTATTTAATGAAAACTGAATTTATCCGCAATTTTAGTATTATTGCCCATATTGACCATGGAAAATCTACTATTGCAGACAGGCTTATAGAATATACCGGCGCTCTTGATAAACGTAAAATGAAAGCTCAGGTACTTGACTCTATGGATATTGAGCGGGAAAGAGGTATAACTATTAAAGCACAGACAGTATGCCTGACTTATAAAGCTGATGACGGTAATGAATACAGTATTAATTTAATTGATACACCAGGACATGTGGATTTCACTTATGAAGTTTCAAGAAGTTTGGCAGCATGCGAAGGTGCTCTTGTTGTTGTTGATGCATCTCAAGGGGTAGAGGCGCAAACTATTGCAAATACCTTTATGGCTGTTGACCAAAATTTAGAGCTTATTCCTGTTATTAATAAAATAGATTTACCTTCTGCTGATGTGGAAAGAGTAAAAGCAGAAATAGAAGACTCTATCGGAATTGATGCAAGTGAAGCAATCCCAGCCAGCGCAAAAGAAAATATAGGCACAAAAGAAATACTTGAAGCTATTGTAAAAAAAGTGCCTGCCCCAAAAGGCGATGCAAATAAAAACTTAAAAGCTATGATATTTGATTCCTGGTATGATTCATACAGAGGTATTATCGTTCTTATTCGCGTAATGGACGGCATTATAAAAAAAGGCGATAAAGTCCAGTTTATGGCAACAGGTAAAGAGTATGAAATTATAGAAATAGGTAAATTTTTACCACAGGCTACTCAAATGGAAGAATTAGGACCAGGGGAAGTTGGATTTATTTCTGCAAGCATAAAAGATGTGCATGAAGTAAAAATAGGCGATACAGTAACACATGCTAAAAACCCTACATTAGACCCATTCCCTGGCTTTAAAAACGTAAAACCAGTCGTTTTTTGCGGTCTTTATCCTATTGACCCTAACCAGTATCAAGATTTAAGAGATGCTATTGAAAAACTAATACTAAACGACAGCGCTATTACATTTGAGCCTGAAAGCTCAGCAGCACTTGGTTTTGGTTTCAGGTGCGGTTTCTTAGGGCTTTTGCACATGGAAATAGTACAGGAAAGGCTTGAAAGAGAGTTTAACTTAAACCTTATATCTACTGCCCCTACTGTAATTTATAGAATATATAAAACAGACGGCACATGTGTGGAAGTAGATAACCCGGCAGAGCTGCCAGACCCTAATAACTATACTAAAATAGAAGAACCATTTATATCTGCAACGCTTATACTGCCTTCTGAATATGTTGGCGCAGTAATACAGCTTTTACAGCAAAGGCGCGGCTGGCAGACTAATATGAAATTTTTATCACAAAGCCGTGTTATATTAGAATATATGCTGCCGCTTATGGAAGTTGTAATGGATTTTTACGATAAATTAAAATCATGTTCAAGAGGTTATGCATCTTTTGATTATGAATTTGCAGAATACAGGGAAAGCAAACTTGTTAAGCTTGATATTTTAATAAATAAAGAACCAGTTGATGCTTTATCTATCATAGTTCATAGAGACCAGGCAGAATATAAGGGCAGAGAATTAGTTGAAAAAATGAAGGAAGTAATACCAAGGCAGATGTTTGAAGTTGCCATTCAGGCAGCAATAGGTAATAAAGTTATTGCAAGAAGTACCGTTAAAGCATTTAGAAAAGATGTTATTGCAAAATGTTACGGCGGTGATATAACTCGTAAAAGAAAACTTTTAGAAAAACAAAAAGAGGGTAAAAAACGAATGAAACAAATAGGCTCTGTTGAGCTGCCGCAGGAGGCGTTTTTAGCTGTGCTGCGTATAGGAGAAGATAAGTAATATGAGCGAAAAAGAAAATAAAGAAGAAACTCATAAAAGTTCATCAAGAGAGATTATTGACAGTATTATTGTTGCCTTTGTTATAGCAATATTTATAAGAACATTCTTTTTAGGAGTTTACACAATACCAACAGGCTCTATGCTTGATACACTGCAGATAGGCGACTTTATACTTGTAAATAAACTGGCATATAAATTTTCAAAACCGCAGCATGATGATATTGTTGTATTTGAATATCCTCTTAACCCAAAAATAGATTTTATTAAACGTGTAATTGGTGTGCCTGGTGATGTTATTGAAATTAAAGACAAGGTAGTATATAGAAACGGTGAAAAATTAGAGCCAAATTATACCCGTTTTGAAGAAGGATACCATTTAGGTATTGCTGATAATGTAGAAAAGTTTACAGTGCCTGAAGGTTTTTACTTTATGATGGGCGATAACAGAGATAACAGTGCAGACAGTCGTTTCTGGGGATATGTGAAAGAAGATGCTATTGTTGGTAAAGCATTTATTATTTACTGGTCATGGGGAGAAAACGGACCTAGATTTTCAAGACTTTTTAATTTAATTCATTAATATATAAACCCTGCTGTAAAAAAGCAGGGTTTTTCTATAATTATACAAAATCATAATAAATACACATATAATACATAAAAAATTATTCTACTTGATTATATTCAATTATTATAGTATTCTAAAATGTTTAAATGCAGCGGAGGTAATATATGGATTTAAAGTATAACAGGATATTATTAAAACTTAGCGGAGAAGCCTTAATGGGCAGCGCCCAGTATGGAATAGATGCAGATACAGTAAAATTTATTGCATCAGAAATCAAACCTATTTATGATTTAGGCGTTAAAATAGGTATAGTTATTGGAGGAGGCAATATTTTCCGCGGCGTATCTCCTGCTGCAAAAGGAATGGACAGGGTTACAGCAGACCATATGGGTATGCTTGCAACTGTTATTAACTGCCTTGCTGTGCAAAATGCACTTGAAATGAGCGGCATAGAAACACGTGTTCAGTCTGCAATAGAAATGAGGCAGATTGCTGAGCCTTATATAAGAAGGCGTGCAATGCGTCATTTAGAAAAAGGCAGAGTAGTTATTTTTGCAGGTGGCACTGGCAACCCTTATTTTACAACAGATACTACTGCAACACTCAGAGCATCAGAAATTAATGCAGATGTAGTTTTAAAGGCTACAAAAGTTGACGGCGTATATACTGCTGACCCTAAAAAAGATGCAAATGCTACAAAATATGATGAAATAAGCTATATAGATGTGCTTACAAAAGGCTTAAAAGTAATGGATGCCACAGCAATAAGCATGTGTATGGATAATAAAATACCATTAATAGTATTTGATATGTTTGGCAAAGATAATTTAATGAAAATAGTTAAGGGAGAGCCTGTTGGCACTCTTGTAAAATAAAAGATTAATAATATTAGGAGAAACCATGAGCGAAGTTGTTAAAGCATTTAAAAACTCAATTGAAAAATCTATCAGCTTTTATAAAGAAGAATTAAAAGGTGTTAGGACAGGCAGAGCAAGTGTGGCTATGTTTGAAAATATTAAAGTAGATTATTACGGCACTCCTACTCCATTAACTGGTGTAGCATCTCTTTCTGCACCAGAACCAAGACTTGTTACTATCTCTCCATGGGATGCAAGCCAGATACCTGCTATTGAAAAAGCTATACAAAACAGCCAAATGGGTTTTAACCCATCAAATGACGGCAAAATAATTCGCGTTCCTTTTCCTCAGCTTACAGAAGAAAGAAGAAAAGAACTTGTTAAAATAGTTAAAAAAATGGGCGAAGATGCAAAGGTTGCTATTCGTAACGAAAGACGCGATGCTAACGACAAAATAAAAAAACAGGAAAAAGATAAAGAAATAAGCGAAGATGATGCAAAAAAACTCCAGGATGATGTACAGAAAGCTACAGATGATGCTGTTAAAAAAATAGATGAAATTACAGCAGTAAAAGAAAAAGAAGTTATGGAGATATAATGCCAAAGGGCTTAGAAAATCTTCACATTGCAATTATAATGGATGGTAACGGCAGGTGGGCTAAAAAACGTGGTCTGCCCCGCTTTTTAGGTCATAAAGAAGGTGTGAAAGCAATTAAAAAAATCATTACTTATGCTGCTGAAAACCATCTTAAAGCTTTAAGTATATTTGCATTTTCTGCAGAAAACTGGCTGCGTCCAAAAGAAGAAGTTTCTTTTTTAATGAATTTACTTGATGAATATGTAGCTTCTGAGTGGGATACCCTTACTAAAAATAATATACGATTTATGATTTCTGGCAGAATTTCACTTATTCCAGAAAAAACAAGAAATTCTCTTATTAAGCTCAGGGAAGAAACAAAGAATAATACCGGCATGATACTTAATATGGCTTTAAGTTACAGCGCTCAGGATGAACTTGTAGACTGTATGAAAGCTATAGCATATAAAGTTAAGGAAGGCAGTCTTAATATTGATGATATATCAAAAGATACTATAAAAGATAACCTTTATAATAATGAACTGCCTGATGTTGATTTACTTATCCGCACAAGTGGTGAGCAGAGAATAAGTAATTTTATGCTGTGGCGTATATCTTATGCAGAGCTTTATTTTACAGATAAGCTGTGGCCTGATTTTAATGAGCATGATTTTGATACAGCAGTTAAGGAATTTAATAAACGCGTTCGCAGGTTTGGGAAAACTGACGAACAGTTAAATAAAAATTGAGGTTTTATTATGGAAAGCAAAAAAGCAAAAGAAATGGTTATGCGGATAATAGTTGCAGCTGTACTTATCCCGCTTGCGCTTCTTCTTATTATTAAAGCTCATCCACATTTATTTTTCACTGTTGTTGTTGTGATTTCTGTTTTAGGTACTTATGAATTTATTAAAATTATGAAAAATGATACTCTCCACCTTTATGTGCAGTTAATGTGGGCATCATCTGTTATAGTTCCTGCAGTAATATATTTTCTTGGGTTTGAATTTTTTACTGCCTTATCATTTGTTTTACTTTTTATTTTATTTGTATTAAAGATGTTTTCTGCAAACCCTACTGAAAAAGTTATGGAGGAAGTGTCATATAACTTTGTTGCAGTATTATTTATACCTTTCCTTATAACATTTCTTGCCCTTTTAAAAAATATAGGTTATGAATGGGTTCTTTTCCTGTGCTTTGTTGTGTGGGCAAGTGATTCTTTTGCATATTTTGCAGGTGTTGCCTTTGGCAGCCATAAGCTTATACCAAAAGTCAGCCCTGGCAAATCAGTAGAAGGTTTAATTGGCGGAACAATTGGTGCTGCAGTAGTAGGTGTGCTTTTTAACTATTTTATACTTCATGAAAACTGGATAATTATGACGGTTATCATTATAGAAATTATTGCTGCAGGAGTTATTGGCGATTTAATAGAATCTATGATAAAACGAAGTGCAAAAGTAAAAGACAGCGGCACATTATTTCCAGGACATGGCGGAGTGCTTGACAGGTTTGATTCCCTTATGATAGCTGGCCCAGTACTTTACTTTTACTTAATATATATTGCAGGCAAATAGTTATGAATAAAAAGAAAATAGGTATAATAGGCGTAACAGGTTCAGTTGGTTCATCAGGTGTAGAAGTAGTTAAAGCAAACAGTGATTTATTTGAAACTGTATTTGTAACAGCTCATCAAAATGAAAACGGTCTTGAAAAAGCAAAAAATATGCTTAATGCTAAATATGCAGTGCTTACAAGCCAGAAAGACAGCCATAAGAAAATATTAGATATAATTAATGAAGAAATGGTAGATATAGTGCTTTTTGCAGCAGCTGGTGTATCTGTTGTGCGTCTTGTATATGATATTGTAAAAAACGGCACTCATATTGCCCTTGCTAATAAAGAATCTATTGTTACAGCAGGCAGCTTGATTATAAAAGAGGCAAAAAATAATGGCGCAAAAATACTGCCTGTTGACAGTGAACATTCTGCCGTTTTTCAATGCCTTACAGGTCAGAGGAAACAGTTTGTTTCAAAAATTACATTAACTGCAAGCGGCGGTCCTTTTAGATACAGACCAAAAGAGGCTTTTGATTATATTCAACTAGAAGAAGCTTTAAAGCACCCTAACTGGTCAATGGGTGCAAAAATAACAATTGATTCTGCCTCTATGATGAATAAAGGGCTTGAATTAATTGAGGCGCGCTATCTTTTTGATATGGACCCTGAAAAACTTGATGTGGTTATCCACCCTGAAAGTATTGTCCATTCATATATTACTTTTACTGACGGCTCAACTATTGCCCAGCTTGGCGTGCCTGATATGAAGACTCCTATTGCTGTTGCCCTTGGCTATCCTGACAGGATTAATTCTACAGTAAACCCAGTTAATATGTGGGAGCAAAAATCACTTACTTTTTTTAAACCTGATTTAGAAAAATTTAAGTGTTTAAAAATTGCAACAGACGTATTAAAAACTGGCTCTAATGCTTTGATGACTGCTATGAATGCAGCAAATGAGCAGGCAGTATATGCATTTTTAAAGAATAAAATACATTTTAAAGATATTCCTAATGTTATACAGGAAGTTTTAGACAAGGTTGATGTGCAGGATGCAAACTCTATTGATGAAGCAGAAGAAAATATTATAAAATACCAAAAATTTGCTGAAAATATAACTGGCAGGCTTTAATATATAAAAGATTATAAGTATAATATAAAATCAGGCAGGCTTTAACCTGCCATTTTTATTACATATCATTAATAATAGTTTTTAAAGCAGGTGTATAGTAGCCTGATTCTATTAATGAAAGCCCTATATCTTTTGCTGTCCTGCCTTTATTATCTGTAACAGATGTATCTGCCCCGGCATCAAGTAACGCACGAACCATATCTATATTATTTTTTAATACAGCTGTCATAAGCGGAGTAAAGCCCTGACTGTTTTTTATGTTTATATCTGCACCGTTTTTCACTAAAAACTGCAGCTGCTCAATATTTGCGCTTAATGTGGTTGCATTATTTGATAATTTTATAACAGGAACTTCATCACAGTAGGCAGGTGCATTAATATTAACACCTTCTTTTAACATGCTTAATAAAATATCTTCATACTGTTTCATATATACTTTTTCAAAAAACTTTCCAAAGGCAGTCATTCCCTCTTTATTTTTAATAGTATGGTCTATGCCTGCACTTATTAGGACTTCCACCGCCTGCCTGCCTTTAACAATGTGCAGGAGTGTATCGCCGTTTTCCATTTGAAAGTTAATATCTACTTCATCTTCTTTTAAAAGGTTTGATAATGTTTCAATATCATTTTCAATTACAGCATCATATAATTTTTTTTCAATATCGTTCATATACAAGCTCTCCTATACATGAAATTTAAGGCCCTCTAATTTGCTGATAGCAGTATAAAGTCCTTCCAGTTCTTCATAAGTCCATACTTCTGTTGTGGCAGATATGCTAATATATTTGCCATTTTTGCTTAGATTTTCTGAAAATGTTACATCACTTCTGCCGTCAAATATTTTTCTTACATCTGCAGAAAATCTGTTATTATTATCCCCTACTATTTTAAATGTAAAAACTTCTGGGAATTTCTGCAAGTCTTTTAATGTTTTTCCGTTTTCTATATTCTGCATACTTTCTCCTTATCTTTTACTACCCGTCCAAATACTCTGCCTATACCTTCTAAACTTCTAACTGCTTTTACAAGCTTTTCAGGCACTTCTGTTGGTGTTTCATACTGCCATTTACTGCCTGGCAGTGGGTCAAATGGATGAGAATGGATTGTTACTTTGCCTTTCCATTTTTCTATAAATTTATATGTTTCTTCATAAGTTTCTTCTGTTTCATAAGGCAGACCAAAAATTAAGTCAACCACTATTTCAAAATTTTTATCTAAAAAAAGCTCTATTGCATTTTCTGTTTCTAAAAGCCCTGAACGCCTGTGCATAATTTTCTGCATATCATGGGAGGCAGACTGCAGCCCTAAAACTATCTGCTTATTATCACAGTATTTAACAAGTATATCTACAAGCTCTTTTGATACGCCTGCCGGGTCTAATTCTGACGGAAATGTACCGTAAAAAAGCTTTCCGTTTGTGCCGATTGTGTTACGAACGTTATATAAAAGGCTTTCTATTGCTTCTAAATTTATACCTTTATTAAACTGGTATGATGATGCATCAGGAGCAATAAAGCGCACATCAGCAAAACCTTTTCTGCTTAATGCAAACTTTATTTCATCAACAATAAAATCTATACTTCTGTGCCTTAATCTGCCGCGAAAAAGCTGTGGTGTCTGGCAGTAGGCGCAGCCGCTGGGGCAGCCTCTTACTATCTCTATTGGCCCAAGAGAAACCATTTTCCTTGGGAAAACTCTATAATCATCAAGGTTTAATACTTTTTTCCCTGTGATTATTCCTTCCACTCTGCCCTGCTCTGCCATTTCTATAATATCTTTTATGCTTTCTTCACCTTCACCTGTGCAGACTGCATCAAAATATTTAAGCATATCTTCACTTCTTGCACTGGCGTGAGCCCCGCCGCATATAGTATTTAATTTTGGCAGTCTTTCTTTCAGCTTTGTTACATAGTCTATATATGCAGTGCTGCTGCCTGTTAAAAATGAAAATAGCGCTAAATCATCTTCTTCTAAAAAATCAAATGCATCCTTAGGAGTTAATACGTAATACTCTTTTTCAGGAAACCATTTTTCATAAGCTGCTAAAAGTGCTCTTATGGAATGTTTATTCGTTTTATCCCTTACAAATACTGCCCGTTTCATTTACTTTTTCTTAACCTTTAATGTTAACCCGTCTACTTTTGTGATAATTACTGTATCATTAATTTTAATTTCTTCATCACTTACAGCGTTCCAGATTTCTTCATAAATTTTTACTCTGCCTTTCATGCCTTCCCATTCTATAACTTCTGCCTCCTTATCAAGCATAGTTTCAGGACCTGAGGCAGGACGCCTTACAAAATCTTTCATTATAAGCCTGCCTAAAAGCAGTGCTATTAATAAAATCATACCGACAATTATAAGTATTACCCATAATGATACAGCAATACCTGCAGAATGTTCGCTGTCAAAAAGCATACGCAGTCCAAATATCATACTTATTACCCCTGCCACAGTTAATAATCCAAAACTTGTTATAAAAAATTCGGCAATAAAAAGCCCGAAAGATATAAATATTAATGTAATACCTAAAAAGTTGATAGGTATAATGTTTGCACCAAACGCAAAGGCAATAAAGCAAAGTATTCCAAGCCCTGCAAATATAAATGAACCAGGCATTTTTATTTCAAGCATTAAAAGCACAATACCTAAGAAAAGCAGTGCTGCTAAAAAATCAGGGTTTGCAAGAATATTATATAGTTCCTGTTTAAAATCAGGCTCTAAATTTATAATTTCTGGGTTTTCTGAAATATTATATTTTTTTGAAAGTACTTTTATAAGCCCGTCATAATTTGATACAGCATCAATAATATTTAATTTTAAAGCTTCTGATGATGTATAGCTTTTTGAATCTTTCACCATACTGACAGCAGCCTCAACATTTTTACCACGCTTTTCTGCAATAGATTTTATTAATGCAACAGTATCATTTAAAACTTTTTCTGCCATATCTCCTTTTATATCTTCACCGTTTGAAGATACAGGGTGAGCTGCGCCAATATTTGAACTTTCACTCATTACAGCATATTCTGCTGCCATGGCAGCAAACATACCAGCAGAAGCAGCACGAGCGCCGTTTGGATAAACATAAGATATAACAGGTACTTTCGCAGAAAGTAATGTCTGCACTATTTTTCTAGTAGATTCAAGCACACCACCTGGCGTATCAATATATATTATAACAGGTATATTTTCAATTTCTGCCTTTTCAATTGTTGATGATATATATGATGCTGTTGCATCAGTAATAACACCATCTATTGAAACAGTATATATTTTATTGTATGGCTCAGAAGCATATATTGATGAACTAAAAGCCATAAACATAAATAATAAAATTATAATTTTTTTCATACTATATTCTCTCATATCTAAAAAAATATGCACCATCACTGCTTACAAATTTCCTGTAATATTTTGTAGGAAAATAATCATCAACATGACGGACAAAACTTGTATCGTATATAGATTTTATTCCAGTTACTTCTTTTAAATTTTCATTAATTTCTTCAGCATAATCATCGTGGTCAGTAGCTATCTGCATAAGTCCGCCAGGCTTTAACTTTGATACAATAAGCTGCATAAATTCAGGCTTTAAAAGTCGTCTTCTTTTATGTTTCTTTTTAGGCCATGGGTCAGGAAAATTAACATATACATTACTAAGCGAGTTATCTTCCATAAGCCTTAAAATTAAAGCAGCATCAAACTGAATAATACGTATATTATTAGTTTCAGTTTTTGCAGCTCTTTTTGCAGCAAGTTTAAATATCTTTTTAAATACCTCTACTCCTATCCAGTTTTCATCTGGCTTTTCTGCTGCATATTTTGCAATAAATTCGCCGTTGCCTATACCTATTTCTAAATTAAGTGGGTTATTATTGCCAAAAATTTCTATACAGCTTACAGGTCTTAATTTGATATCAGGATACAGCTGTTTCCAAATATCATCACCATAAAGAGCATTATTTTCAAAGGACAGCTTTAAAAGCTCACCATTTTTATCAATATTTTCTGCATAGCGGATACCACCCTGCCACCATGAAAAAAATGCAGGCAGTTTTTTCTCGTCATCTTTTAAAATATTTTCTTCCATTACACTCTCATTGGTTACTGGTTTTGTAAATTATTTAATTTCTTCATAATTTCTTCAATATCTAAACCATGCATAAGGCAGCTTTTTTCTAATGTTTCATTTTGTATGCCCATACAGCTAAGACAACCCATATTTAAACTTTCAAAAAACTCTTTTGCACCGTTAATATTTTTTAAAATATCAGCTGTTAAAGTATCTTTTTTAATAATCATAGCTCCTCCTTAAAAAAACACTTGCTATTTTCATAAAAAATAGGTTATCATTTTACTCCCTAAAAAGCAAGGAGGAAAACTATGGCAAGACGATGCGATGTTTGTGGCAAAGGTCCATTAAGCGGTAACTTAGTAAGCCACGCACACAATGTTTCAAGAAGAAAGTTCTACCCTAACCTTCACAGTGTTAAAACTGTTGAGGCAGATGGAACTGTTGTAAGAAAAAAAGTTTGTGCTAAATGCCTTAAAGCCGGTAAAGTAAAAAAAGCATAGTTTGCTTTATATACAATTCTTCCAGCCTGTATAACATATAATTTTATTCAGGCTGGATGAGGGCTTTATTTTCTTACATATTTTTTGCACTGCCGCTTATTGTTATAATATAATACTTAGCGGCAACCTTTCCTTATTAATGAAAAAACGTATTTTTCATAACAATATTTTTGTGCCCGTTTTTATTATCTAAAAAGTTTATCATAATATAATATAATATATTTATATAAATCTTTTATTGAAGATTTATATTTTTAGTAGTATAGTGTTAATAGTTTTTGATGATTATATTGTATGGGGTAGTAAATGCAGCAGCAGGAATTTGAGCTTTCTATTGCAAAATTTTTTGAAAAAGCTGGGGTTAAAGTAATTAAAAAAGGTCAGGAGTATGACGATAATATTAACTCTCCTGCGTATATTTTGCTTGATACAAAACGAAAAGCTTACTATTTAACTGAAACAGATGTACAGGAAATAAGTAAAGATATAGAAACTGCTGTTACAAAATTTGCAGATGAAGTAAATATGCCTGCTCAGGCTGCAAATGCAGTTTTTAGAATAGGCAGAGATATAGGTGTTAATAATAATCAATTTTCTATTAATAGTGAAGATTTATCTGCTCTTGATTGTAAATCTGCCCTTGTTATAAGTGATGAAAACAGTCAGGCCGTTAAAGATTACCTTACTAATAATTCTTATAAATTTCAGGCAGTGCCATTAAAAGGACAGTTTCTCGTTATCTTCTTTGATAAAGGAATGGAAGATAGTCTTATTAACATTTATAAAAAATATGCTGATAATGAAAATAAGCAGGAAGATGATGATGACGATATTACGCCAGTATTTACTCCAAAAGAGGAAAGCAGCGTAGAAGATATTGATTTATCTGCCCCTAAGAAAAGTAATTTTGATGCAGAAACTCCTATTGTTGAGCCAAAAGAAGAAAAAACACCTGAAAATATTCAGGAAAATAAAGAAGAAGTTAAAGAAGAAAAACCTGCTGGCAATCAGGCAGATGATAATAAAAATGTAAATCAGAATAAACAGGATAATCAAGACAATAAAAATGCTGAAAGTTCACCAGATGATGCTGCAGAAGATGAACTGCTTGACAGTATTGATTTATCAGACCTTTTAAAACCAGCAAAAGAAGAAGACGCCCCAAAAGATGAAACTGAGGCTGAACTTTTATATGGTAAAATCTTAAATGAACAGTCAGGCAAAATTGAAGTATCTAATAACGGACCTGTTGAAAAAACATTAGATGAAATACCAGAAGGCATAATCAGTGAAGAAGAATTAAAAGATATGGCAGAAGATAATACTGAACCTGCCGCATCAAATGCTCCACTTGATAAAAAGGCAGCAAAATTAAAAGAAAAAGAAGAAAAACGTCAGGCAAAACTTGCTAAAAAAAGAGAAAAAGAAGCAGAAAAATATACTTATGAAAACAAAAATAAACCATGGCTTGATGTGCCTGGCAAAATTGCTGCAAATATTATAGGTATAATATTTTTCCTGCCTGTATATATATTAAATAAATTAAATGCAGTTATAAACAATTTCTTCCCGCCGTTTGTGCTTTACTGGTTTACTGCTATTATTGCTATTTTTGGCGGTTATCAATTTTTATTTTCACTGCTGCCGCAGCCATTAAGTGATGTATTTTTAAATAAAGCAAATGATGCCATATCTATGATGCAAAACTATAAAGTAGAAATACCTGAAGGGCAGAATATAAGCGA
The DNA here is from genome assembly GCA_019116905.1 of Candidatus Mucispirillum faecigallinarum. Lineage (GTDB taxonomy): Bacteria > Chrysiogenota > Deferribacteres > Deferribacterales > Mucispirillaceae > Mucispirillum > Mucispirillum faecigallinarum. Next base: position 14,157 of record DXAQ01000093.1, read on the forward strand.
TATAGCTTCTACTTCATTAACTATGATGAAAAACAGTGCCATTGCATATTATGCATCATTAAAAGGAATAGATATATTAATGAATAACGGATATCTGCTGCAGTATATGCTTGGTTTCGGTGCTATAATGCTTATATTTCCAGCATTTCGTTTTATAGGCAAAACTATTACAATATTTTCGGTGCTTTCATATTTCCTGCTGCCTGTTGTAACATATTCTCAAGGGTTCCTGATAGAAAAATGTATGGTACTTCCAGAAATTAATTTGACAGCGGCTGCAGTTCAATTTATAGTATATATATATCCATTATTACTGCTTTTTGCAGTTTTATATATTTCATCAGCCTTAGTGCCTGATACAAATAAGAGAAAAGAGGTGCTGCCTTGAGTAAAACAATAGAACCATTAGAATGGGTGGAAGATTTAAAAATCGGGGACTATTCCCTTGACAGCCACACAAAAGAATTTCTTCATTTTGCAAACGTATTTATAGATGCAAAAAATGTTGGCAACGCAGAAGAACAGCTTGATAATACTCTTAACCGCTTAACAGAATATTCCCACAAAAATTTTCCTACACAGGAAGATTTAATGGAGCGTATTCATTATCCATCACTTGATGAGCATAAAGCAGAGCATAAAAAATTTAATATTGGTGTTGCAAAACTTCTCAAAAAAAGACTGCTGCTTAAAAGGACAAATGTGCCTGCTGATGAGTATGATGAACGTGGAGTAGATGGTGTATTAACTGACTTAGCAGACTTTATAACTGACTGGTATCACAGCCACCTGCTTGGTGCAGATAAAAGACTTTCTGACTATTATAACTACGAATATAAAGGCGAATAGGTTTTATTTAAAATTCCAAATTTATAATATTAAAGATTTTCGCTTCGCTCTGAATAGCATATTTTGGCTGTCAGAGTGAGCAGATAATCTAACAATCATTTGATTTTCAAAACAATATACTACTGTTTAAATTATATATTCAAAGCTTAAATAAAATTAATTTTAAGCAGTTTTATTTTTATTTTGGTTTTTCTTCATAATATATAATATTCTGTCGCTTATTTTTTCTTTTACTGTATTTAATATTTTTAATGCAATGCTGTCAAGTGCCCCCTGTTCTACTGCTTTTTCAGCCGACTTTGCGCCACGCTCTATAACATCCTGCGCCTGATAGAAATGAAACATATCAACACCTGCCACGTTTGGCTCTATAACAGCCAGCGCCTCCTGAATTTTAGCTTTTGCAAGGTAGCGTGAAACTATACCCATAGACCTGCCCATCGTTTCAAGAACACCAGGTGCTGTTGAGCTGTCCCTTTCCTCTATATATTCATGCAGATGAACTGCTACTATATTTTTATGCTTATTATTATGCAGCACATCAACAGGCAGCGGGTTTGTTACTGCCCCATCTACATAATAATTGCCTTCGTAAAAATAAGGGCGCATAACACCAGGAACAGATATGCTTGCTCTAATTGCATGAATTATAGGGCCTTCTGAAAAAATACGCTCTTTACCAGTATCTAAGTTTGTAGCAATTATATATAAAGGGATTTTCGCATCTGAAAATGTGGCATCACCTAGATGCTCCTCAAAAGCCTGCATTAACTTTTTACCACCTATAAAACCGCCTGATAGTGAAAAATCAAGAGTTAAAAATGTTGATTTTTTATTTAAACCTGTAAGCCATGCTTTTAATACATCAAGCTTTCCAAGGCAGTAATAAGCTGCAACTACTGCACCCATAGACGTGCCTGCAACAGCTGTGATTTCATATCCTTTTTTTTCTAATGTTTCTATTACTCCAATATGTGCCATACCTTTGGCAGAGCCGGAGTCAAGAGCAAGAGAGATTTTTTTATTACTTAATACGCTCATAAATTATATACTCCACCTATATCTAATAATACCAGCTTATCGCTGTCTACCACTTTTTTTATACGTTTTACAGGTTCAGATGCTGGTTCGCTGCTTAACGTATAGGCGCCGTAATGCATAGGTATAAATTTTTTGCCCCCTAAAATGTTAAAAAGTGATGCAGCTTCTTCTGGGTTTATGTGATGCTCTCTCATCATAAATGCAGGGCTGTAGCTGCCTACAGGCATAAGGCAGATATCAGGGCTGCCCATAATATCCTTTATATCTTTATACATTTCTTCGTTATATGCAGTATCTCCTGCAAAAAATATTTTTATGCCATTATATTCTATCATGAAACTACCCCAGAGCCTTTTATTCTGGTCAAATAAACTGCGCCTGCACCAGTGGTCTGCTGGAAGAAATGTTACCTTTACATTTTCCTTTAAATCAATATAGCTTTGAAACCAGCATGCCTCCTGCCTGCTTATCCATTTTAACGGGCAGCTGTTAAAAAATTCTGCTGTTCCATAAGGCAGTAACGCCTCCATATCAGGACTGTTTTTTAAAAGGCAGGAAAGACTTTTTACACTTAAATGGTCATAGTGGTCATGGCTTATCAGCACATAAGATATATCTTTTAAATCATCTATATTAAATGGTAGTTCAGTATTTCTTTTGTTAGTTAATAAATCAAAAAAAACAGGGTCTGTAATAAATGATATACCTGCAATATTTATATAAAAACAGGAATAGCCAAGCCAGTAGATTTTATTTTCTTCAAACTTATTTATTTTATTTACTTTTATAATTGATTTTTCACTAATAAGCTGTTTTTTCTGTGGGTTAGACTTAGTAAGCCACCTGATAGTTTTAAAGAAATGAGTTTTCTTTTTATTTAAAGTGGCAGAAAACCTGCCATTAATTAATATATTGCCTTTAAAATCTGCCTTTAATAAAGGCAGATTTTTATTTAATACATACTCTATATGGTCAGCCATAATAACCTGATTTTTAAATTATTTAATAAGCATACCTTCTGCTACCTGAGCAGCAATTTCTTTGCCCTGTAAATTAGCAAGCAGTTCAAGTGCATATTTAAATGTAGCAGCAGGGCCGGCACCAGTAATAACTTTATCATCCTGCACAACAAACTTATCATCATGATATTTTCCGCTTGGGGCATAGTTTTGCATACCAGGATACATTGTAAAATTTTTGCCGTCTAAAACACCTGCTTTTTCTAAAACCATAGGAGCTGCACATATTGCAGAAACTATTTTTCCCTGACTGTATGCAGCTTTAACGATTTCTATTACAAGATTATTATCCATTAAATTAGTTGCACCAGGCATACCACCAGGGCATATTACTGCATCATAATCTGCTGCCTTAATATCTTTTATATCTTTATCTGCTAATACTTTTGTATGATGTGAGCTTGTTACCTGCATACCAGTAACACCTGCAATAGTAACTTCTACACCGCCCCTGCGTAAAATATCTACTGTTGCAAGAGCTTCAATATCTTCAAACCCGTCTGCTAAAAATATAACTGCTTTTTTCATAACATATTACCTCACTTTATTTTATTTCTGATTTTAATATTTTCTTTGCTCTGATAATTAAATATATTCCAACACATATAAATGCTAAACTTGCAGCATGTGGGGCGCGGATAAAACCAAGCATTAAATCATCTGCCCTAAACATTGTTACAAAACCGCGAATTAAACCGTAAGATACTAAATATATACCAAAAATTAAGCCTGTTGAAATATTTTTACTGTTTCGCCAAAAGTAATACATTATAGCTGCTGCTGTAAAATTTAATATCATTTCATAAAAAAATGTAGGATGAACTGCCAGTGTGCCAAAATCTCTATATGCTGCTGGCATATATTTATCAGTAAAGCTTATCCCCCACGGCACATATTCTTTTAATTCATATACTTTACCTTGAAATGTAACTTCTGCCCCCTGTTTTACTATCTCATTTAATTTTGATACACTTTCTGGGTTGCTGCTTAAATTAAACGTATTTAATACAGTATTCCAAAAATCTAAAAATACAGGCTTAAACCTGAAAATTATATCAGGGGGAGTAATAACAGGCACGCCGTGAGCCTCCCCGTTTGCAAAGTTGCCTAATCTTCCAAGCCCCTGGCCAAGTATGAGCCATGGTGCAATTAAATCACCAAAAAGCATAACTTTTATTTTTAAATAGTGAGAATAAATCAGGGCAGCTATAAAACCCATAATAACACCCCCATGGATTGCAAGCCCACCATGCCATACTGCAAAAATTTCTAAGGGGTCATTTTTATAATAATCCCATTGAAATATAACGTAATATATTCTTGCGCCGATTAATGCTGCAATAAATACAACTATAATCATATTTTCAAGATATTCTTTTTTATAGCCCATTTTAACCATTTTTCTTCCTGCCATTACTATGCAGATAAGAAGACCTATAATTATCATAAGGCTGTATATACGTAACTCAAAATTACCTATTTTAAAAAGATAAGGCATCATAATCAAAACTCCAAAATTATAATTTTATATAGTATATTTATATTTAATAAAATGATATAATTTATCTATAAATTCTTTAAAATTATTATAGACAACACCATCTTGAAACCCACTAAAACCATTATAAATAGTTAATGGTTTATCATTATAATATTTTTTATATTTAGCTCTATTTGTAATAGTTGATTTATGTGGCTGTAATTGCACAACATATACCAATGTTAACTCTGGTGTATGAAAATATTTTAAACAATCATCTTCTGATAAAACTACATATTTATGCATATTATGTTCATTTATTTCTTCCCAATTTTTGATTTCCCCATTGTTATCAAAATAAGGCAGTATTTTTGGAATAACAAGTATCTGAAAATAAGGAATATTATTACATCTAATATTTGCAGTTTCTCCCAGCATATTTTCAAAATATTTATTTGAATTTTGTTTATAGTTACTCATAACAAACTTAAAACCCACTGCTGCAAGAACTTTGTCATCCTGACATACAGCTATATCTACAGTTTTATCCATATATCTGCCAGATATTTTTAATTCCTTGCTTTTTTTATCATTCCTTAAAGAATAGAAAGTTAGTTTATTATTCTTAAACTTATTTGATATACTATCAGAAATAAATGAATGTATTGCTTTTAATTTTTCATTACTTCTTGCGCCATTAATTAAATATGATTGAAAAGAAGCGATTAACTGCTCCAAAAATTTTTCATTTAATCCCATTTAAATCCTCTTGCTGATATTACCATAATCTTTTAATGTAATCTATACATAAGATATTTTTCTAAATCTTTTGATGAAAAAGTGTAATATCCACCACTTTTATATTTTCTTAATGATTTTAAGTATTTAATAAAATCACTGTGATAAACTGCATTATAAATATCATCATAAGTGTAGGTTGACAAAATATATAATCCGCTGTAAATCCCCATACCTTTTTCTACTTGATTTAATTTTATACTGTTAAAATCTTTTATCATTGTATTTATTGCAATCTTATTTTTAAAAGTATCTTTAATACCTTGACTTCTACCAAATAAAAACCAATCACTATTTTTCTCTAGTGAACGGCTGATTAATTTTTCTTTATGTGATATAAGATATTCATATATAGAGGGATAATATTCTTCTATATATTCTTCACTATATGGGTTTCCTTCACTATCGTATGGAAAAATCATTTTGCTCCACTTACCAGTTGAAGCTTTTAAAACAGGTAAAACTATATTGTCATCTATAAAATCATTATTGATAAAAATTTTATCTGCTAATGTTGCATATCCATTTTTTACACTAATACAATTATTATTTAATATATCATAATACGTATTAATAGTTGAAATTAAATCTAATATCTCTAAATCATCAAAATGCATCTGTCCTGATTGAAATACTTCTGAATATGGCAATAATTGCTGTTTTTTAGTTTCATAATCAATATAATTAATGTAATCAAAATATTTATTATTTTGAAATAAAGTAATAGCAGTGTATGACATAATATTTTCAAACACCTGTATTTTTCCTAAATCAATTACATCACTTAATGAATGATATTTTTCTATATATTCTCTTAACGTAATACCAGATTTACTTGTAAAAAATGAACTAGGAGTAATATAACATAATTTACCATATTTATTTAACTGCTTTAAACCTATTTCATAAAAGGCAATATATAAGTCTGTCATTCCTGTTTTTGTAAATTCCATTTGTTTTACAGTATCACGGTCTAAATTATGAACTCTTACATAAGGTGGATTACCTATTACATAATCCATTTTACCATTGAACTTATCAAAATTTAATGCATTATCATTATATAAATCCCATGATACGTTATAAACACCATATTCACTTACAATTACATCAAGCATATTGATACATTTAATATACTCATCATAATTAATTTCTATACCATGAATATATGTTTCTAAATGTTGTTTTAATATATTCGGTTTATTTCCATATACATTAGTAAATACATTACAGTATTTTCTTACAATCTCTTTTAAAAAAACACCATCACCAAAACTGTTTTCTAAAATATGTTTTTCTAAAATATCCTTATTATACCCTGATAATTCAAGCATAATTTGAACAATATACAAAGGAGTATATACAGCTCCAAAATTTTTAACTCTATTAATGCTGACAGTTTTATTCATTATTAATCCTAACATATATTAAATAAAAATATTATAATAATTTAGTTATTTAATCAAGCTTAATATATCCCATATTTTAAAAATGTAAAATCTAAAAACGATTGCGAAAAATGATATAAAT
>DXAQ01000094.1 GCA_019116905.1 Candidatus Mucispirillum faecigallinarum
AAAATCTAATTTTGATACTGCTTTATTAAATACTGATATACCTGTTGAAACAATAAAATCATATATTGATACATACAGCAAAATGAAAGATAAAAATATAAGGTGCGGTTTGCTTTTTCACGGCATACCTGGTACTGGAAAAACAGAATTTGCAAGGTATTTAGCAGAGCTGTCAGGTTATGAGCATATTACTTTGCGTGTATCTGATTTTTTAAGCCCTTATGTTGGAGAAACAGAGCAAAATATTGCAGATATTTTTAGAATGGCAGAAGAAAAAAATACAGTTCTAATTTTTGATGAGGCAGACAGCCTGCTTTTAGACAGGAAAGGGGCTCGTTACAGCTGGGAAGTTACTCATGTTAATGAATTTTTAGCACAGCTTGACAGCTATAAAGGTATATTTATTGCCACAACTAACTTTGTTAAAAATTTTGATATGGCAGCTATGCGGCGCTTTGACTGGAAAGTGGAATTTAAAGCACTAGAAAAAGATAAAATTTATAAGGCATTTAACTGTTTTTTTCCAAATATTAATTTTAATGACTATAAAAATAAAATATATTCATTAAAAAATATTACAGCAGGCGATATTGCAGTTCTTTCATCTAAATTTAAGTTTATTGATAAACCAGCTGCAAAAAGCATAATAGAGCAGGCAGAAATTGAAATGAAATATAAAGAAAACCATACGCAAAAAAGTGTAGGTTTTTAATATATAGTGCTCCTTACTTCATAAAACACAAAAAGACAGTTAAATTTATTTTAACTGTCTTTAAAACTATTTTTCAAACATATTTTTCCCTTATTTTATCATTATTTTTAAATAATTTATATAAGTTTTTAAAAACTGCTTGCCAAAATCATATTAATATAGTATATTTTAAAACATATTTATATTCTGGAGGCAATAAAAATGATTACATTTTTCTCAGCAGTAATATTATTGCTTGCTGGTTTCTTTTTATACAGCAGAGTAATAGAAAGAGTTTTCCAAATGGATTCTTCCCGCGTTACTCCTGCTTATGCACAGGAAGACGGTATAGATTATATACCTATGAAAACATGGCGTGTTTATTTGATACAGCTTTTAAATATTGCTGGTCTTGGCCCTATATTTGGTGCGCTGATGGGGGCAGCCTGGGGACCAAAAGTATATTTATGGATAGTTTTTGGCACAATCCTTGGGGGCGGTATTCATGACTATCTTTCTGGTATGATGAGTATTAGAAATAAAGGAGCTTCAATTTCTGAAATATCAGGTAATTATTTAGGCAGTAAAATTCGCACGATTATGCGTGTATTTTCGTTTATATTACTTATTCTTATTGGTATAAATTTCTCTGTTGGTCCTGCTGCATTAATAAGCACATTAACTCCTGACTGGATGAATTTAAATTTCTGGCTTGTAGTTATTTTATTATATTATTTTGCAGCTACATTTTTACCTGTTGATAAGATTATCGGTATGCTTTACCCATTTTTTGGGCTTGCATTAATAGTTATGGCATTAGGTATCGCAGGTGCTTTTATAATTCACCCAAATCATACTATGCCGGAATTAACAGTAGATGCGCTTATGCAGTCCCACCCAAAAGAACTGCCTGTATGGGCTATGATGTTTGTAACAGTTGCATGTGGTGCTGTTTCTGGTTTCCATGCAACCCAGTCTCCTATTATGGCAAGATGTATAAAAAATGAAAAATATGGCAGAACAGTTTTTTATGGTGCAATGGTAACAGAGGGTGTAATTGCGCTTATATGGGCTGCTGCTGGTGTTACATTTTATGAAAATTCAGGCTCACTTTTTAATGCACTTGCAACTGACGGGCCTGGCACTGTTGTATATACAATAAGCACAACTATGCTTGGAACAGTAGGCGGAGTTCTTGCAATGATAGGTGTTATTGTATGCCCTATTACATCAGGTGATACGGCTTTACGTGCTGCAAGGCTTACTATTTCAGACTGGTTTAATATTGAGCAGAAAACAGTAAGTAAAAGGCTTATGATAGCTGTGCCTATACTTTTAATTACAGCTCTTGGCGGTCAGCTGCCATTTGAAGTAATGTGGCGTTATTTTTCATGGTCAAACCAGGTGCTTGCTATGATAGTTTTATGGACTGGGGCAGCTTACCTTTATAAAAACGGATATCCGCCTATTGCTGCAATGATGGCTGCAATTCCTGCAACATTTATGTCTGCTGTTGTATCTACTTATATTTTGCAGGCAAAAGAAGGGTTAAATTTAAGCATAAGTATTGCTTACCCTGTGGGTATAGTGTTTGCTGCTTTATGCTTTGGTTTATACTGTTACAATATTATTTATAAAAAATAATCATTAAAATTTTACTATTCACATAACCCCTTATGTTATATCAGCATAAGGGGTTTTCTTTTTATATTGATTTAGTTTATATTAATAAATCTTATAAATTATAAAATATTTTTAGTTGAATTAAAATTATAAATTATTAATAAATAAAATAAAAATTATATTATAGATAAATTTTATTGATATTTATTATCAAAAAATTCTTGCAATTTATTTTTTAATAGTGTATGTAACTATTGATAACTGATTTCAATAAGAAATATAAAGAAGGTGTTTATATGGAAACATTTCATAAAAAAATGGAGTTAGTGAACCCAAAAGATAATATGGAGCGCTATTTTGTAAAGGAAAGTGAAAATGTAATTTATGACGCATTTGATAAAAAAAGCGCAGTGCATGCAGGTCTTATGGATAAATTTGCACCAGCAGAAAAAACTCAAGCAATTTTAAATGAAGTATTAAATCATGATAGAGAAAATAAAACTGCTGCATATATTCATGTGCCGTTCTGCGAAACCCACTGCCTTTACTGTGCTTTTTATAACCAGCCATACAGGAGAGAGCAAAGTAAAATTTATACTGATGCTTTAATTAAAGAAATAATGTTATGGGCAGATAAAAAGGCTGTTATAAGCAAGCCTGTAAATGCACTTTATTTTGGCGGCGGCACTCCTACTGCATTAGAAATAGAAGATATAAGCAGAATATTTAAAACTATTCATAAAGTTATTCCACTTGCAAACGACTGCGAAATCACTATGGAAGGCAGAATTTCTAATATGACGCAGGAAAAAGTAGAAGCTTATCTTGCAGGAGGAGTAAACAGGTTTTCTCTTGGTGTGCAAAGCTTTAATACAAAATTAAGGCAGTCAATGGGCAGAAGAAGTAATTATGAAACAATTATCAACAATATTAATATGATAAAAAGTTATAATCAGGCAGCCATAGTGCTTGATTTAATATACGGCTTTCCTAATCAAACAATGGATATATGGACTAGTGATATAAAAACTGCCCAATGTTTAGAACTTGATGGGTTTGACTGTTACCAGTTAAATGTATTTCCTAACACGCCTCTTGGTAAAAGAATTGCAGACGGCTCAATAAACCCTGCACTTGATACAAAAACAAAGGCAGATTTTTTTCTTAAAAGCATAGATTTAATGGAAGAAGCAATGTATAGGCGCATAAGCGTTAATCACTGGCAGAAAACAACACGTGAAAGAAATATTTATAACCAGTTTGCAAGAGGATATGCCAGCTGCCTTTCTTTTGGTGCAGGTGCAGGCGGAAATATTAATGGCTATGGCTATATGATTTTAAGAGACTATAAAGGTTACTTAGAAGCAGTAAATAACGGTATTAAACCTGTTATGGGCATAAGTATTCCTGATAAATTTTATGCTTTATATAAAGAAATTGCAGAATCTTTTGAAACTGGCTTTATAGATTTTAAATATTTAGAAAATAAATATAATCTTCCGTTAATAGATATTACAAAAGAAGTATTAAACCAGTGGGAAAAAGCAGGAGTAATCACATTAAATAACGGAAAAGTGATTTTAACAAAAGCAGGCCAGTTTTGGTTTGTAAACCTTTCCCAGCTTATGCAGGAATTTATTAAACTTACTATTTTGTTTAATGAAAAAGAAAATAATATGGCAGAAATGGCAGGGTAAAAAATATGAAAAAAGCGCTGTTTACTGTTATTATTACTGCTTTATACTCTATAAGTTACGCTCAGGAGCATATTGAAACTAAAGCTGTAAAAGTAACGGCAACAAAGGTAGAAAAAGAACTTTTAGAAGTGCCTGCTTCTGTTTCTATTATTACAGAAGATGATATAAAAAAATCATCAGCCAGAACAGTTGGTGAACTTTTGCAGGATATACCAGGTGTGCAGGTAGTAAATTCTGGCGGTCAGGGGCTTAAAAGAATATCTTTACGAGGCGAAGGAGTAAACAGAACTTTAGTTTTAATAGACGGCCAGCAGATTGTGGAAAATAAATCAATGGACGGCACAGCCTTAATGATTGACCCTAACTTAATTGAAAGAATAGAAGTAATAAGAGGGCCTGCATCTGTTTTATACGGCTCTAACGCTATTGGCGGTGTTATAAATATTATTACTAAAAAAGGGGGCAAAAAACCTGTGGAAGGCTCTCTTAGTTTAGGTTATAACGGAGCATCTTCAGGCCATACAGAATCAGCCTCTATTTATGGCAGTGTTAAAGGGTTTGATTACAGAGTTACAGGCTCATATAGTGAACAGGGACAACTTAGAACTCCTATTGGGCTTGTGCCATATTCTGCCTTTAATCAGCAAAATTACAGCGCTTATCTTGCCTATAATTTTAATGAAAATTATAAGCTTGGTGCAAGTTATGATTATTTTGATTCAGATATTTCATCAGGCAGCCAGGCAAAAGGTTATGAAAACTTTTTCGTGGATTTGCCAGAATGGTCAAGGCAAAAAGCAGCCTTATTTTTTGAAGCAAAAAATACACTTTCATTTATGCCGAAAGTTAGAATGGATTTATATTATCAGCAAAGCCATAAAATAATGCATAACCATGTAGATATTGACCCTAATGTTGTTTATATGCCGGCTGTAATGGATAACTATGCAGATAATTATAATAAACAGTGGGGTCTGCAGCTGCAAAGTGATTTTTCTATTTCTGACCATACTTATATTATAGCAGGCTATGAATTTTCATATAATATTTTAGATGCAGATACAAGTGTTGATTCTCAAAGCAGTATTTCTCTTATGAATTATAATAAATACTCTAAAAATTATGGATATGAACAGGTGCATGCCCTTTATGCACAAGGTGAATCATATCTGCCTTATGATTTTTCTTTATACTATGGCATCAGGTGGACGTATAACTATGCAAATATGGAAATATCAGAAGGCACTCAGGTTTATAAAGATACTGGTAATGTAAATATTTTAGGTGAAGACAGCTTAGGTCCAAAAGGCTCATCATCAAATAATGCGCCTGTTGTGGCAGCTGGTGTAATGTGGTCTGGTATAGATAATTTTAGTATGCGCCTTAATTTTTCACAAGGCTTTCGTTCACCTAATTTACAGGAAAGGTATTTAATTTCATCTATGGGCGGCGGCACTATCTATCCTAACCCTGATTTAAAGCCAGAAACAAGCAATAATTTAGAGTTTGGTATTCGTTACAGCGATTATGGTGTTTCTATTGATACAGTTTACTTTGTATCTATTGCAGAAGATTATATAGCGCAGATGCCTTTGAGCACAGGCTCTACTGCTGTTAGATATAAAAATGTATCAAGTGCATTAAGCCATGGGGCAGAAATAGGACTTGGCTATACTTCTCCTATTGGTCTTAAACCTTATGTAAATATGACTATTATGCAAAGAAGATACAGTGATGCAGGTATTGATACATGGAAAACAGGCGTTCCTCTTGTTTCTGGAAGGGCAGGGCTTATTTATATGCATACATTTAATAACTATGTAGATTTTAAAGTTGATTTATTCAGCAGGTTTGCAAGCGAAACAGAAGACAGTCTTGATTCTATTCATGCAGAATTATCAGGTAATATTTACTATGCACCATGGGCAACGGCTAATATTGCAATGTCTATAGAGTTTGGTGAAAAACGAGAATACAGCTTATCAGCAGAAGTTTATAACCTGCTTAATAAGCTTTATCAAACATCAGTAGATATATATGAGCCGGGAATTTACGGAGCATTAAAATTTACTGCAAAATTTTAAGGAGGTTTAAGTGATAAAAAAATTAACATACCATTGGACAATACAGGAGCTTGTAACAATCGGAGTATTTGCTGCAGCTGCAAAAGTTATCACTATGGCGGTAGCTCTTGCTGGTGGCGGTATGAACCCTGTTACGCTGCTTATTAAAAATATTATATTTACAACATTTTTTATAGTTATGCTTTATAAAGTGAAAAAATCAGGCACTATGATACTTTTTACTTTTGTATCAATGATTATTTCACTTTTGCTTATGGGTGCAGAAGCTTCAACAGCTTTTGGAATGTTTTTAGCATCATTTATCGGAGAATTTTTTATATTAATTTTTGGCGGGGCAGATAAAAAATATGCAGCCATTGCAGGAGTGGCAGCCTTTGATTTATTTTACAGGCTGCTTTCATTATCTATTGCATATATGGTTATGCGAGAAACACCAGAAATTGTTTATATGGTAGCTCCTATTATTGCTGTTGGCTATATTGGAGCAGTTATCGGGCTTTTTACAGGTGTAAAAGCTGTTAAGGAGTTAAGGTATGCAGGAATCGTTCGCAGTTAAAGTTGAAAAAGATTATGAAAATAAAGGGTTTAAAGATATGGCAGGTATAGATGTAAGAGTAAAGCTTATTATAACTTTTACAGTTTCTATTGCAGCTGTTATACTTTCTAGTATTTATGCACAAATTGTGCTTTTTGGCTTTTCTCTTATTTATGCACTAAATATGCGTAAACCAAAAGTAATGGCTTTAACATACCTTTTTATAATGCTTATATTTTTTACAGCATTATGCAGCCTTTTTATAATTAATATGTTTACAAACTTTATGGAGGGCAGGTCATACTTTGCTTTAACAGTGCCATTTATGCGTATGGTAACTATGATAAATGTGCTCCTGCCGCTTGCATTTACTACTAATATGCAAAGCATTTTAACAGCTTTAAAAAGTTTCAGGCTGCCACTTTTTATATATCTGCCTGTTGCTGTAATGATTAGGTTTATACCTGCCTTTATTAATGATATAAAGCAGATTATAGAATCTCTTGCCACAAGAGGAATAGATGTATCATTTAAATCATTTTTTACTCACCCAATACGCATGGGCAGGTTTTTATTTATGCCGCTGCTTTTTAGGTCGTTAAGAGCATCAGAAGAATTAGGTATTGCAGCAGAATTAAAAGGTATAGGCTTAAACAGCAAAGTGCGCCCATATAAAAGCCTGAAATTTACTTTAAACGATTTATTTATACTTATATTTTTTGCTTTTATTATAACGGCTGCTTTTGTAGTTCAGTATAATATAGAAGTGCCAGAATCTCTTAGGAGTTTGCATAGATGATTAGATTAGAAAATGTAACATATACTTATCCATATCAGGAAAAATGTGCTGTTAAAGATATTAATTTAGAAGTAAAGGCTGGTGAAATTGTGGTCTGTACTGGGTTAAGCGGATGCGGTAAAACTACATTGATGAGGCTTATTAATGGCTTATGCCCCCATTATTTTAAAGGAAATCTTCAAGGCAGCGTAAAAATATGCGGCGAAGATACTATTGATAAAACTATTAACTATATTTCACAACTTACAGGCTCACTTTTTCAAGACCCAGAACAGCAGTTTTTTGCATTAAATGTAGATGATGAACTTGCTTTTGCTCTTGAATGTAAGGGGGAAATCCCAGAAGTGATTGAAAAAGAAATAAATAAGGCAGCAAAAGAATTTAAAATAGATAATGTAGTTAATTCAAAGGTTACAAGCCTTTCAGAAGGGCAGAAACAAAAAGTGGGGCTTGCAGGTATTATTTTACAGAAAGTAAAAGTAATTGTACTTGATGAGCCGACTGCTAATTTAGATGTTGAATCTACTAAAGAATTAGCTGGTAAACTTTTTTCTCTTAAAAAGCAGGGTTATGCCATATTTATTGTAGACCACAGGCTTTACTGGACGAAAGATATTGCAGATAGATATATTGTAATGTCTGAAGGAAAAATTATTAAAGAAGGTCCTTTTGATATATTAAAAGATGATGAGTTTAGAAAACAATATGGTTTACGTAATATTTATGAAGAAGATATCAGGGATAATTTAGAAGACTGCCATGTTAGCAGTAATGTATGTTTAAATGTGGAAAATTTATCATTTAACTATAATGGAAAAGAAAAAATATTTGATAATGCATCATTTTCAATACCTTATGGTATTACTGCCGTATTAGGTCATAATGGGGCAGGTAAGACCACGTTTGCAAGGCTTGCAACAGGTCTTAATAAAATCAGTAAGGGCAGTATTTTATTAAATAATAATAAGGTGGATAAAAAGATACTGCAAACAAATGCATCCCTTGTGCTGCAAAATGCAGATTTTCAGCTTTATATGGGTTCATGTTTTGAAGAAGTATATACCTGCATTGATATTGCTCGTAAAGATATTTCTAAGCAGGAAAAGAAAAAAATCACAGAAGAAGTGTTAGAAAAGTTTGGGTTAAGCCATTTAAAAAACAGGCACCCGCAGTCTTTATCAGGCGGCGAAAAACAAAGGCTTGTTATTGCCTGCGCCGTTTCTAAAAAACCTAAGATAATAATTTTAGATGAACCAACAAGCGGGCTTGACGGAAAAAATATGCAAAATATTGCAGATATCTTAAAATCTATGGCAGAAGAAGGAACTGCTGTAATAGTTATTACTCACGATTTAGAATTAATTAATAAAATATGCAGGTATGCTTTAAGACTGCCTTTTAATAATAAATTAAAAAAAGTGGTTTAGCATAAATAAAGGAGAAAAATATGCAGGAAAAATATGAAAATAATAAGGAGAATACTTATATGAAAATGCCATTTAATTATAGTAAAGAGGAAGAAGAAATTATTGAAGAAAAAGTATTAGGTTATGATAAATTAAAAAATGACCTGCCAGCTTTAATGCAGGAAAAGAAACCGTTTACTATTTCTACATTTGCTAGAATGTATGGAGTTAGTGATTTAGAAGTATGCACTGCTATGGATGAAAATATGCGCACTATTACAAGCGGCAGTTATTTTGAAGAAATATGGAAAGAACTTGCCACTTGGGAAAAAGCGACTGTTATAATAGAGTATAAAGGCTCTGCTTTTGAAATATCTGCAAAAATTTCAGAAGGTGTTTTTGGTCATGGTTTTTATAATATTATGGGCGGCGCATCAGCTTTTGAAGGGCATATTAAAGCAGATAATATTCATACAATAGTTTTTTCTACACTGCCTTTTATGAGCCTTGAAAGCTTATCAGTATTATTTTTTGATAAATCAGGGGGCTTAATTTTTTCAGTATATGCTGGCAGAGAAAACAGGCAGATTATAGAAAGCATAAAAACATCATTTTATCAAATGAAAGAAAAATATGCAGAAAAAATAAATGAAAGAAAAAGCCTTGTAGTTTATTCATCATTAACAGGCAACACTAAAAAAGTTGCAGAGGCAGTGCAGAGTGTTATACCAAACTGCGATATATTCCCAGTTGAAAATGCTCCTGAAAATTTAGATGATTATTATTTTGTATCAGTTGGTTACTGGGTAGACAGGGGGCTTCCTGATGCAAAAAGTAAAAAATTTATAAAATCATTAAAAAATATGAATGTAGCTCTTTTTGGTACATTAGGGGCTTATCCTGATTCTCCTCATGCATTAGGGTGCATAAGAGACAGTGAAGCAATGCTTAAAAAAGAGGGCAGCAATAATAATGTGCTTGGAAGTTTTTTATGCCTTGGAAAAATTGACCCTAAATTAATAGATTATATGGGCAAATTTATGGGGGATACTCACCCTGTAACACCAGAAAGAAAAGAAAGACTATTACAGGCGCAGACTCACCCTGATGAAAATGATTTAGAACAGGTAAAATCAGTATTTAAAAACTTTGCAGAAAGATTAAGGTTATAATTATGGATATTATTTCAATATATAATCAAATTGGTTATGCTGGGGTGGCACTAATAATATGTGCCATACTGGCTTTATATATTGGGCTTAGAACTTTTATATACTTATATATTGTATGGAAAGAGTTTAAAAAGAAATTTTTAAGCTGTGAATTTAAAAATAAAAATGATGTGGCAGAAGTATGCAGTAAAACAAAAAATCCACTTATTGCAGTAATAAGCGACATTATAAATATCCATGCAGAACATTCTGAAGATATAAGAAGTGAAGTTGCTTATCTTTTCCATAGAAATTTTGAACATGTTTCAAAATCACTTACATGGTTAAGGCTTATATCTGTAATATCGCCACTTTTAGGTCTTTTAGGCACAGTTTTAGGCATGGTCGGTGTATTTCAGGTAATAGCAGCGCAAGGCAACCCTGATTCTGCTGCTCTTGCAGGCGGTATATGGGAAGCTATGCTTACTACTGTTATGGGGCTTACAGTAGCTATCCCTGTGCTTATTATTTATTATTACCTTATGCTGAAATTTAGAAATTTTAATTTAGAAGCAATAGAGCACAGCTACAGGGTATTAGAAATATGCAGGCGTGATAATAAAAATCAGGTGGAATATGAAGTTTGATTTTGATGAAGATATAAACATTGATTTAACTCCGTTAATTGATGTTATCTTTATGCTTTTAATATTTTTTATAATGACTACTACTTTTTCAAAACCTGTAATAGATATTATGCTTCCAGCATCAAAAACAGCAGAAAAAGCAGGCTCAGAAACAAAAGAGATAGTTATAACTGTATCAAATAAAGGCGATATTTATTATGGTGAAAATATAATATCAGCTAATGAACTTGAAAAAATATTAAAAGATAACCCAGATAAAATATTAAATATGTTTATAGATAAAACTGCACCATTTCAATCCTTTGTGCATATTGTAGATATTGCAAAAAAAGAGCGGGAAGGCAGGTTTATTATAAGCACAGATATAGCAGAAAGGCAGTAAAATGGTATATGCAAAATCAAAAAAAATAAGTGCAGTATATAATTTTTATGAAAGAGAAAAGCTTTATAAAAAAAGCAGTTATTTAAGCTTATTTATATTAGTTTTTATTATAAGTGCATTTGTTTTACTGCATATAATATTTAATTTATCAAAGATTATTAATGTGCCTAAGGCAGAAAATAATAATACTTATAATGAAGAAGTAAGCAAAGTTTATAAAAATGAAAATATAAAAACAGGCAGAAAGATTTTAGCTGATTACAGCGATTTTATTATCTATTCTGCTGCACCAGTTATTAAAAAGGAGGAAGTGAAAAAGGAAGAAAAAAAGGTTGAAAAAATTAAGCAGACAAAAGAAGTGAAAAAGAAAACAGCAGCAAAAGTAAATGCAAAACCAGTGCAAAAAAATATGCCTGCTTTAAATACATCAAAAAGTGAAAATACAGGCAGTATAACATCAAATAATAAAGAATTACAAAATAAAATCGCTGCCCATATTGTATCCCAAATGGAAAGATATAAAAAATATCCAAAACAGGCAAGGCGAATAAGCGCAGAAGGTATTGCAAAAGTTACTTTTTCTGTAAACACATCAGGGGTTGTATTAAGCGCTGATATTACATATTCTTCAGGTTTTAAAGTGCTTGATAATGCAGCAATGCAGGCAGCTGAAAAAATTATAGGCAGTAAAGTAATAGAAAATGATGCTTATAATGATTTATTACAGGTTACTGTACCTGTTGATTTTTATTTAAATTAAATTTTTTTATAAAGATATTGATAAAGATTATCAATATCAAATAATTATTAAAGGTGGTTTATGA
>DXAQ01000095.1 GCA_019116905.1 Candidatus Mucispirillum faecigallinarum
GTTTGAACTACATTTAGCACACTTTTATGGGTATTCAATGCAAACCATTTTATCAAAATTATAATTTATCTTTCTGTTTTATCATCCTGTTTTTGTCTTAATTCAAATTCATATATTTTATATAAAGATTCTGAAATTTTACCACAATATAAATTGTCAAATATGAATTTTGTCATACCTTTTAAATTGTTTTCTTTGTGTCTAATAAGGTATTCTTTTATAAATTTCAAATTATGATTTAATTTGTTAAAGTCATCTGGATTATTCATTCCCCATTTTATATTAGCATTCATTTGATTTACAGGATTTTTTATTTTAGAGCCTTTTACTGCTTGTTTTGAATAAGCATCAAAAACAATAGTGGCATTACTAAACTTACTATTTATTCCTTTTATCAATTGTTGCAATTCTTGTTCAGATAAATACATTGTTAATCCTTCTGCGACAATTAAAACACTTTGATTATCTAAATCTATTTCATCAAGCCAACTTAAATCAGTTACAGATTTTCCTATCATTTTATATTTTTCAGTTTCTTCATAAAATTGTTTTCTTAAATCTATTACACTTTGAAAATCTATATCATACCAACTGATATTATTGTTATCTACTCTTAAACATCTTGAATCTAGTCCACATCCTAAATGAATAACTGTTGTATTAGGATTTTGAGTAATATATCTATTACATATTTCATCAATTATTTTTGCTCTTAAAGCCATATACATTGATAGCCATTTTGATTGTTTTAAATCTTCAAAATTAAATTTCACTTTACTTATTATTTCTTCTGCTTTTGGATCATTGATAAATAAGTTATTTTTACTCATCAAAGCCTTTCCGATATAACGGTATAAATAAAGTTTTACTTTCGTTATTTAATTCCATATTTTCTCCTTTATTAATTGCTATTTCTATTTTGTCTATTAGAGTTATTTAGTCAATATTTACTCCTTTGCTTAATATTTTGTTACCTACAAAATAAAGTACAAAATTATATATAGCATATATAAATATTCCTACTACCATTATACTTTTTATAGCATTTGAGCTGACTTCCATATTAGTAAATACAGACATAATGTCTGAATTAAAAATTCCTACAACATAAAGTATTACTAATGAAATAGATGCTAATATCATATATGTTCCAAAACCAATTAGAATAGATTTTACAATTTTTAAATTGTTTGATTTATGTCCTATTATTATTCCTAGTGTTCCACTCATCATCATAAACAAAAATTCAAAGAATATCGTAATTATTAATACAATTATAAAACTTGAAACTGAACTATTAAAGAATATTGCTGATTGTTTTAGAGATTCTTTTAATATAATCCAAGTTTCTTCGTTTAGAGTAGCAATAGCAAGACAAACAATTATAACAATAAATGAAGTTAATAATGTTATAACAGCTGTTAAAATTTTAGACAGATAGATTTTATTTTTATTTACAGGAAGTGTATGCGTTAAATAAGCTTCATCCTTATAAATATTTTTCACGAATCTTGCCCAATTTCTCATAAAACAGTTTATTAGTATATTTATTATCATTGCAATAACAACACCACAACATATCTTGTCAATTATTAGTAATATCAAACTTTGCTCAAAGCTTTCAACAATTCTTACGATTATTGAAAAGAAAATTGCTAATAAATAAAATACTAATAAAGGTTTGAAACACCATTTTAAATCATATTTTAATAGTTTTTTTAGCATTTAAAACACCTCCTAAATATTTCGTCTATTGAAGCATTTTCTTTTTTTCTTAATTCATCAGCTGATGATGTTAATACTATTTTTCCTTTATTGATAAAAATAACTTCATCTAATATTCTTTCAATATCACTTATTAGATGTGTTGATATAATTACACTTGCTCCTTCACTAAAATTTGAAAGAATTGTATCTAATATATAGTCTCTTGTTGCAGGATCTACACCACCTAACGGCTCCATAAGGAAATACGCTCGAACTTTTCGGGCTTAAATACAACTAATTCAGAAATGGATTAGTTTTTTTGTGTATCGAACTCCACATTTAGCTTGGAAGTCATGCAAAGACTATCCTATAAAAGAAAGGATGGTTGCTATGGTAAATATTATTAAGCAAGAAATAGTTATTGAAGAATCATTAAAAAAGAAGTTAGAACTAATATGTGAGTTTTCAAATACTACTCTAAAAATCATAAATGGTAGTATAAGAAAAATCGATAGAACTAACTTAACCTATGTTGAACCTCATAGAATAATAATTAATGATATAACATTTCTTGCTTTTAATTATTCTAATGAGATATTTATTGAAAACTTGTGTAATAAAATAAAGTTATCTGATTTAGAAGATTACTTAAAACAAAACTAAATACTATTATTCCCTACTTAAGGAATTGACTTTTTATAAAAAAATGATATTATATAAAACCAATAAAGGATGTATCATCTCTAGAAATGGAGGAACATTTATGATAAAATATATACATAAGAAAGAAAATTTATATAATAACTTTTTTGAGGAGTCAGTAGTATTTAGACTTTATTAAATACTATTGTCTCCTCTTTTTTTGGAAATAGACTTAACTTTTTAGATTTAAAGTGCCAAACAATTGAAAAGGAGTTGATAATTTAATGAATGAAGAAAAGAAATTATGCGGAATCTATATGAGAGTTTCTACTGAAGATCAAGCACGTGAAGGATTTAGTTTGCCAGAACAAAAAGAACGATTAGAAGCCTATTGTAAGTTTAATAACTATAAAATAGTAGAATATTATACTGATGCTGGAATTAGCGCTAAAACTGGTAATAAAAGACCTGAATACGATAGAATGCTTGAAGATGGTAGACAAGGTAAAATAAATATGATTATTGCCTTAAAATTAGATAGAATTACAAGAAGTACAAGAGATTGGGAAACATTAATGGATTATCTAGAAAAGTATAATGTTAATATTGCTTTTGTTAATGATGATATAAATACCACTACTGCAAATGGTAAAATGGTATCTCGTATTATGATGAGTGTATCTCAAAATGAAATTGAAAGAACGTCAGAGAGAACTATTATTGGTTTAGAGGGTGCAATTAAAAAAGGACATATTCCAGCTCGTGCTCCTCTTGGTTATAAACATGTTGATAAAAAGTTAGTTCCTGACTCACTTACAAAAGATATAGTTATTAGAATATACAATTTATATTATGACGGACTAACTTATAATACTATTGCTAAAATATTTAATGAAGAAAAAGTATATGATAAAACAAATTGGAAAGATACCAGTATTTTAAAAATAATATCTAATGTTGTTTATAAAGGAGATTATATTCAAGGTAAGACAACTAAAAATCCTAGATACTTTGAAAATGTTGTCGAACCTATCATATCAAAAGAACTATGGGAAAATTGCCAAGTTCAAAAGAAAAAGAATCAAAGAAATTATATGAGAAGTCAAACTTATATTTTCTTACAAAAATTAAAATGTCCTAAATGCGGAAGAATACTTGCTGGTGGTGCTTCTCATAAAATAAAATCTGATAGATGGTATTACTATTATAGATGTGAAAAATGTAGAGGTAATATTAGAGAACACGAAATAGAAAACTCTATTAAAGAAATGTTATCAGATATATTTGAATATGATTCTGTTGTTAATGAATTCTTTTTACCAGTATTACAAAATAAAATACATAATCCAAAGGAAGATTATGAAAAAGAAATAACTAATTTAAATAATAAAAAAGTTAGAATTAGAAAAGCATATATTGATGAATTATTTACTGAAGAAGAATATAAAGAAGAAACTTCTATTATTGAAAACAAAATTAAAAATCTAGAGAAGAAATTATTAGAAAATGAACAAGTAAGTAATTTAAATTTAACTATTGATGATATTTTAATTAAACGAGATATGGACTTTATCAATAAAGTTAAACTACCAATTTTATATGATGCTTTCTCTGATAGTTGGAATGATTTAGATAGAGATGATAAAGCTGATATAGTCATGAGATATATTGACGAGATAGAACTAGAATTAGTCAATAATAAATATAGAGTTAAACTAGTTAACTTTAGAACTACATTCTATAAAGAATTTAAAGAATTATTTGATAAAGGTTATATTGATTGGAAAAGAAAAATAACACATTCATTTAAAGGGATTGGTATTGATAGTAAAGTTCGTTATAGTGAATACTTACCTTTTAAAGAAGTATATAGACATTTAATGAGATTAAACGAATGTTATGATGTCAGTTTTTATAAAGGAACTTTATATAAGAAAACTGAAGAATTAAAAATGTTACCACTTCTTAAAGGAGATGTCGTTGTAAGAATATTCCCTACTGAAAAAGATGATGATAGTAAAGATATATTAGGTATGGGAATGTTTGTTACAAAAGACAATCCAAACGATATCAAGGTAAACATTCCAGAGATATTTGAATGTATACCTGATATAGAAAATTAATTTAAAAACGTGGCACGTTTTATTTACGATAGTAAATGAAAGTGGCGATAGTATTTAAATTAATACGGTTTCTAAGGTGGTAAACCTTAGCTTCCATATCTTGTTTATGACAAGATATATAGGAAGTTATGAATAATGACAAAGCCACTTTCGTGTCATTTGAACATTCACTTTAAGGAGGTGTCAAATATATGGAATTATCTTATTCATTTCATTTAGGTAATGATAGCAATAAAACTATTAAAGCAAGACAACAAGCAAAAAACACTACATCAGGAACAACATCAAAAGGAAACAATGCAATACAAAATGTTAAACATTTAGGAAAAGTAAATAATCATAATCTAAGACAATACAATAATAATCAAGAATTAATCAAAACTATTAAAGGTTCAAATGATATTGTTAAAGATGTAAAAGAATTATATTTAGATTTATTTGAAGAATCAAGGTTAGTTTATAATAATAAACAAATAAGAGATGATAGAAAAATAGATAATTACTTTAATAAAATATCTAATGATGATAAACACGATTTAGCTTGTGAGATTATAATTGAACTTGGTGATATGTCTTATTGGGAAAATAAAAATTTAGAAGAAAAATATAAAATGATTAATGTATTTGAAAAACAACTTGATGATTTAAAAGAAATAGTACCAAGCTTTTATGTAGCTAATGCGACTTGTCATTTTGATGAACATTCTCCACATCTTCATATTGTTGGTGTTCCAGTTAAAGAAAATTGTAAAACAGGTTTATCAAAACAAGTTGGTAAAACATCAATATTTACTAAAGAATCATTAGTTATTATTCAAGACAAAATGAGAGAAAAATGTATTGAAGAATTTAATAATATTTATGAATTAGATTCTAAACTTAAAGAAAAGCAAAAAGGTAAAAATAAAGATTATACACCTTACGAAAGATTAATGTTTAATGAAAAAGCAAATGAACTAAAACAAGAATTAAATAATCTTCGTAATGAAGTTTCTGATTTAGAAGATAATAAAAAATCGATTAGTAAAGAAATCATTAATCTCAATAAAGATAAAGAAGATATAACTGATGAAATTGATAAAAAGAAAAAACTTAACAATAAAATTATTATTAAGTCTAAAAATCAATTATTAGATGATAACAAAAAATTACAAGAAGAAAATGAACATTTAAAATCTATGAATTATCAATATAAAACTAGATATAATGATTTAAAAGAAAAGAACGATTATCTCATTTATCATTTAAATAAAATTATTAAAAAATTACCAGAGTTTATTCAAAATATAATTGATAGATTATTTAATCAATGCAATATTGATTTAAAACATTTTAAACAACAATATGACCCTGAAGTTAAAAGAAAAGAAGAAAGTAGATTTAAAGGTTTCAATCTATTTAATAAAAAAGAAATTGAAAAAGCAACTAAACATATTAATGATAAGATGGATGAATATGCTGAAGAATTTTATTCAAATAAAAAGCAAAAAGACGATGACTTATCACTATAGTCATTGTCTTTTTATAGCTACTTATTACGAAAAACGTTATTTATATCACTAATTTATAATACTTTTTTTATTTTCTCAATTTGTTCGTTAATTTCTTCCGGAAAATTATTAACCATATTTTCAAAACTCATTACTTCTCTTGCTTTAATAAACATATTAATTCTTTTTTCTATATCTTTATCACTATTTTTATAATATTTCAAAAATAAATTAATAAATTCATTACCTAAATAACAAAGTGCTGATATATCGGATGCTGGATCTCCATATTTAGCGTTTTCGAAATCTATAATTCCAGTAAGTTCATCATTATCATCTAATATATAATTCTCATACCATAAATCACCATGAATAAAATGATAATTATCAAACTCACTTAAATATTCAATATATTCATTATACCAATTTAATAATAATGAATATTTTTCATCATCTAAATATTCTCTTAACAACTCTAAATTAATTTTTGCATTATTTAGTTCTTGTTCAACATATATTTTTTTATCAAAGATTACTGGAACTTCATATAATTCATTCATAAAATCAGCAAGTTTTTTTGCTAATTGTTCTTTATCAACTTTATCGATGTATGACTTTGTAAATGTATGACCTTTAATCATTTTATAAACCATAGCTCCATTTGGAAACTCATTATTAGGCGCTATTAATTCAATGATATTAGGAATTTGAAGTGATTTAACATCAACAAGTTTATTAAGACTTTCGGAATACTTTTTATAATTATCATAGGAATTTTTATTTACACCTTCTAGAAGTATATACTCATCATTAATTATATATGCTTTACTATTAAATCCCTCATTAATATATTTCTTGCTTTTAATCTCCATTTTTATCACAACCTATATTATTTATTTTTAATACTTATTTCACAATATTCTTTTAACTCTGATAATCCTTCAGTAATCCAATCATTATAATTATATTCATAACCATAAATTATTTTTTCAAACATCCAATAAAATTCGTGAAAATCTGATTTTCTCAACATTTTTTCAATGTTGTCATAACCATAATAATTTAAAACTTTTATACCAAAACATCTTCCTAATTCTTCATCTGAATCTTCTAATAAACAATAAAAATCATTATCAGTATCAGAAACACAAGAATCCCCAAAATCAATAATACCTGAAATTCTATTTGTTGTAGTATCAAATAAAATATTACCACAACTAAAGTCGTTATGAACAAGAGATTTATTTATTGTTAGCATATCATCATTAGATAAAATGCTATTATAAATATTATTAATTACCATTTTTTCATTATCATCTAATTTATCAAAAATTAATTCAACTAATCTTGCATAATCTTTTTTGTAATTCTCAATTGTATCGACTTGGTATTTATTATAATTGGAACTATGTAGTTCTTTTAAAAATCTTGCTAAATCTTGTGCTAATTTATCTTTTTCTTCATCAGTTAATCTTTCATATATTTCTTTACTTAAAGAAACACCATTAATTTTTGTAAAACAAGCAATACAATATTTATAATTCGAATTATCATTATTAACATATAAAACTTTAGGTATATTAAAAGTTGTTTTATTTTCTAAATATTGTAGTATTTCAATTTCTTTTAATAAATTTTCATTTGCTTTTTCGTGTCTAGGAAATTTAAAAATCATATTATCATTAACTTCATAAGCAAACGAGTCATTACCATTACCAATTAATTTAATAGAGGTTATTTTGATATCAAAACTATGTTCAATTATATATTTTATTGCTTTAACATTAGTTTCATTATCATCATATCGATATTCCATTAAATAACAATCTTCTTTTTTACCTTCGTGAAGTTCGTGTTCTGGTAAATCTTCAATAATTCTAAATCCTGCTTTTTGATACATTCTAATTGCTCTTGGATTATCTTGGTGTGGGTCCAATATTACAGCATCTGCATTTCTTTCTTTTTTTAAGAATTCAAAAATCATTTTTGTATATTTTGTTCCTATGCCTTTGCTCCAATAATCAACTTCACCAATAAATTGGTCCATACCATAAACAATATCATTACTTCTAGGGTAATGATAATCATCATATAGTTCATCATACATTTTATATATTTGTCCATAACCAATAGGTTGACCATTATATTCAATAATTACTCTTATAACTTCATCTTCCCAAGGTTCTGTATAATGTTCTTTTAAAGTTTCTAATGTATATTTTTTATCTCTACCACCATAAAATTCTAATACTCTATCATCAGTTAACCATTTTAGCATTAAAGGAAAATCATCATTTGTCAAAGTTCTTATTCTTATTTTATCTTGTACTATTTCCATTAATTTTCCTCCCTAAAATCATACACATACACTACTTCATCATCTGCGTCATTTATTCCTCCTGCTTTTTCATAACATTTACAAGCAGAAATATTACTTCTATTTGTTATTAAAAACATTTCATAACAATCAATAGTTTTAGCATAATCACGAGCAAATGATATTAAACCTGTTCCATAACCTTTGCCTTGAAAGTCTGGCATAACATCAATAGCGTCAAGATAGAATACTTTTCTTCCATCTGGTTTTAATAAAATATAACCAAAAGCAAAACCTACTATCTTATTATTTATCTTTGCAATAAATCCAAAATCATTTTTATTATCTATAAATTTTTTT
>DXAQ01000096.1 GCA_019116905.1 Candidatus Mucispirillum faecigallinarum
AACGACTGCTTAATGTGTTGCAATCGTTTTTAGATTTTACAATGTATAAAAAATTTATTAATTTCTATTGATATTTTATTATATAAGTATTATATGATTTTTTTTACTAATAATAAAAAGGGGCATAAAATGGCATCTAAGGAAAGGTTTATACCAGTTTTTTTTGAAGTGATAAAAGATTATTCATTTTCACTTTTTAAAAGAGATTTATTTGCAGGCATAACTGTTGGTATTGTAGCAATTCCGCTGGCCCTTGCTTTTGCAATAGCAAGTGGTGCAACACCTTCTCAGGGTATATTTACGGCTGTTATAGCAGGATTTTTTATATCATTTTTAGGCGGCAGCCGTTACCAGATAGGAGGTCCTACTGGTGCTTTTGTTATTATAATATATGGTATAATAGCTCAGTATGGTTACGACGGTTTAATTATTGCAACAATTATGGCAGGTATTATATTAATATTTTTAGGCATAGCAAGAGTGGGCTCTTTTATTAAGTTTATACCTTATCCTGTAACAACAGGTTTTACAGCAGGTATAGGGGTAGTAATATTTTCATCACAAATCAAAGACTTTTTAGGCTTAACTTATGAAAGCACTTCTCCTGAATTTATTGATAAATGGATAAATATTTTTTCAAACCTTTCTACAATAAATATTTCATCTGCTGCAATAGGGGTGGCAACAGTATTAATAATAATAGTTATAAGAAAAATGTCTACAAATATACCTTCCCATGTAGTTGCAATTATTATTTCAACTGCTGTATGTTATTTTTTAGGGTTAAATACTGAAACAATAGGCAACAGGTTTGGTGAGATAAAGGCAGTATTTCCGTCATTTCAGGTGCCAGAAATCACTCTTGATAAAATAAGGTTATTATTTCCGTCAGCAATAACAATCGCATTACTTGCAGGTATAGAATCACTTCTTTCAGCAGTTGTGGCAGACGGTATGACAGGCTCGCATCATAAATCAAATACGGAGCTTATAGGGCAGGGGGCTGCAAACATATTAAGCGGCTTTTTTGGAGGCATACCTGCAACAGGTGCAATAGCAAGGACAGCAACAAACGTAAGAGCAGGTGGTGCAACCCCAGTTTCAGGTATGATACATGCAGTATTTTTGTGCTTATTTATACTTTTCTTTTCATTTTTAATTGAGATTATACCAATGGCTGCATTAGCAGGTGTTTTATTAGTGGTATCTGTTGATATGATGGGTATAAAAAATATGGCAAACCTTTTAAGTTCTCCAAAAAGTGATGTAGTAGTACTTTTAACAACATTTATATTAACTATTATAATAGATTTAACAGCAGCCGTACAAGTAGGTGTAGTTCTTGCAGCATTACTTTTTATGAAAAGAATGAGTGATGTAACAAGTATGGGTAAAATTAATTTTGATGCATCAGAAAAAACAGATAAAGATGAATTAGACCCGGATGCTACATCCAATAAAGATATACCTGAGGGCGTAGAGGTGTATGAAATAAATGGACCATTCTTTTTTGGTGTGGCAGATATGCTTATAAATACATTAGAGCATATAGGCAAAACCCCAAAAGTATTTATATTAAGAATGAGAAATGTGCCAGCAATTGATGCAACAGGCGAGCATGCACTTGAAAATTTTTACAGCACATGTAAAAAAATAGGCACTCAGCTTGTTTTATCAGGTGTAAACCCAGTCCCTTATGCAACCCTTAAAAAAATGCACTTTATAGATATGATAGGACAGGAAAACGTATTAGACCATATAGATAAGGCACTAATAAGGACAAGGGAAATATTAAGGGAAATAGAAGAAAAGGAAAATAAAGAGCAGCAGCAGTAATTTATATAATGGGAGAAGTTCTGAAAATCATCATAATAAAAAAGCCAGTAAAAAAGTATATAAAATATAAAAAAATACTTGCTTTTTTATTTTATATGATATAAGATTTCTCCCATTGAGATGGAAACAAACCGTCAGGCATATCATGTCTATATCTTAAAAGGGGAGTTTCCGACAAGCTAAATATATAATAATAAAAATTAAAATTGCTTTTTTAGAGGGCAGAAAAATTTTAATAAATAAATACATTCATGGTTTAATACCATAATTTTATTGGAGGTGTTCTTTGCCGACTCTTAATCAGTTAGTTAGATTTGGTCGTATGGAAATGATTAAAAAGACTAAATCTCCGGCATTACAAGCAAACCCACAAAGGCGTGGAGTGTGTGTTCGTGTTTATACCACAACACCTAAAAAACCTAACTCAGCTTTAAGAAAAGTTGCAAGGGTTCGTTTAACAAATGGTATTGGGGTAACAGCTTATATCCCAGGTATCGGCCATAACCTTCAAGAGCACTCAGTTGTTCTTGTTCGTGGTGGAAGGGTAAGAGACTTACCAGGTGTTCGTTACAAAGTTATTCGTGGCGCATTAGATACAGCTGGCGTTGCAAATAGGAAAAAAAGCCGTTCTAAATACGGTGCTAAAAGGCCTAAATAAGAGAGGATAATAAATGGCACGCAGAAGAGGAACTAAAAAACGCGAAGTGTTACCTGATCCAATATATAAGGATACACTTGTTACAAAATTTATCAACAGTCTGATGTATTCAGGTAAAAAATCAGTTGCAGAAGGTATTTTTTACAAAACATTAGATTTAATTAAAGAAAGAGGCAGCGAAGAAGGTATAGAAGTTTTCAAAAAAGCTATTGAAAATGTTAAACCTGTTCTTGAAGTTAAATCACGCAGAGTTGGTGGTGCTACATACCAGGTTCCAACAGAAGTAAGAGCTGCAAGAAGGCAGGCACTTTCTATTAAATGGATAATTACAGCATCACGTTCAAGAAAAGAAAGGACTATGGTTGAACGTCTTGCTGGCGAATTAATGGACGCAGCATCAAATAAAGGAGCATCTATTAAAAAACGCGAAGACACACATAAAATGGCAGAAGCAAACAGAGCTTTTGCGCATTTCAGATGGTAATTAACAGGAGATTGTTGTGGCAAGAGCAAAATCTTTAGATTTACAAAGAAATATTGGTATCATGGCTCACATTGATGCTGGTAAAACTACTACAACTGAACGTATTCTTTACTACACTGGTGTTAACTATAAAATCGGTGAAGTTCATGATGGCGCAGCTACTATGGACTGGATGGAGCAGGAAAGAGAAAGAGGTATCACTATTACTTCTGCTACTACACAATGCTTTTGGAAAGATTACGTTATTAATATTATTGATACTCCAGGACACGTTGACTTTACAATTGAAGTTGAACGTTCACTTAAAGTATTAGATGGTGCAGTTGGTGTATTCTGTGCTGTTGCTGGTGTTCAGCCACAGTCTGAAACAGTTTGGAGACAAGCTGATAAATACAGAGTTCCAAGAGTTGCATTTGTAAACAAAATGGATAGAACTGGTGCAAACTTCTACCGTGTTCTTGAAATGATGAATGACAGACTTGGTGCTACACCTGTTGCTATTCAAATACCAATAGGCGCAGAAGATAAATTCCAAGGTGTTGTAGACTTAATAGAAATGAAAGGCTACATTTGGGATGTTGAAGGCGACTTTGGTATGAAATATAAAGAAGTTGAAATCCCTGCAGACCTTCAAGAAAAAGCAGCTGAATATCGTGCTAAAATGATTGAAACAGCTGTTGAAGCTGATGAAAAACTTATGGAAAGATATTTAGAAGGCGGCGAAATTTCTAATGATGAAATTAAAGCAGCTATCCGTCAAGGTACAATCGCATTACAGTTTAACCCTGTATTATGCGGAACAGCTTTTAAATATAAAGGTATCCAAAAACTTCTTGATGCAGTAGTTGATTATCTTCCTTCACCACTTGATATTCCTGCAATTACTGGTGTTAACCCAGATACAGGTGCAGAAGAAGTTCGTGAAGCAAGTGATGATGAACCATTTGCAGCATTAGCATTTAAAATTATGACTGACCCATATATGGGGCAGCTTGCATATTTCCGTGTTTATTCTGGTGTATTTGAAGCAGGTAACTACGTATTAAACTCTACAAAAGATAAAAAAGAACGTATCGGCCGTCTTTTAAAAATGCACTCTAATAAAAGGGAAGAAATAAAAGAAATCCGTGCTGGTGATATTTGTGCTACAGTAGGCCTTAAATTCACTACAACAGGTGATACTCTTTGTGATGAAAAACACCCTGTTATATTAGAAGCTATGGAATTTCCTGAGCCAGTTATCTCTATTGCTATTGAGCCAAAAACAAAAGCAGACCAGGATAAACTTTCTGTTGCATTAGGTAAACTTGCTTCTGAAGACCCATCATTTAGAGTAAGAGTTGATGAAGAAACTGGCCAGACAGTTATTTCAGGTATGGGCGAACTTCACCTTGAAATTATTGTTGACCGTTTAAAAAGAGAATTTAAAGTGGAAGCAAACATTGGTAACCCACAAGTTGCATACCGTGAAACTTTCCGCAAAACTGTTAAATCAGAAGGTAAATATATTAAACAGTCTGGTGGTAAAGGTAACTACGGGCACTGCTGGTTAGAAATGACTCCACTTGAACCAGGTTCTGGTTTTGAATTTGAAAATAAAATTGTTGGTGGTGCAATACCAAAAGAATATATTCCAGCTATTGAAAAAGGTATTACAGAAGCAATGGAAAATGGTATTGTTGCAGGCTATCCAGTTGTTGACTGTAAAGTAACTGTATTTGACGGTTCTTTCCACGAAGTTGACTCTAACGAGATGGCGTTTAAAATTGCAGCATCTATGGCATTTAAAGACGGTATGAAACAAGCTTCTCCTGTGCTTTTAGAGCCAATCATGAAAGTAGAAGTTGTTACACCTGATGAATACATGGGTGATGTAATGGGTGATTTAAGCTCAAGACGTGGTAGAATAGAAGGTATGAACGTTCAAGGTAACGCTCAGGTAATTAATGCTATGGTGCCATTAAAACAAATGTTTGGTTACTCTACAGAATTACGTTCTATTACACAAGGTCGTGCAACATATACTATGCAGTTTGACCACTATGAAGAAGTACCTGCTAACATTGCAGAAGAAATAATAAAATCAAGAAATTAATAAGATTTGGAGGAATAAATCATGGCTAAACAAAAATTTGAAAGAAAAAAACCACACGTTAACGTTGGTACAATTGGTCACGTTGACCACGGTAAAACTACATTAACTGCTGCTTTAACAAACGTATTATCTCAAAAAGGTCTTGCATCTTTCGTAGATTATGCAAATATTGACAAAGCTCCAGAAGAAAGAGAACGTGGTATTACTATTGCAACAAGCCACGTTGAATATGAATCAGAAACTCGTCACTATGCACACGTTGACTGCCCAGGGCACGCCGACTACGTTAAAAACATGATTACTGGTGCTGCACAAATGGACGGCGCTATATTAGTTGTTTCTGCAGCTGACGGCCCTATGCCACAAACTCGTGAACACATCCTTCTTGCTCGTCAAGTTGGCGTTCCATACATCATAGTTTTCATGAACAAATGTGATATGGTTGATGATGAAGAACTTTTAGAACTTGTTGAAATGGAAATCAGAGAATTATTATCATCTTATGAATTCCCTGGTGATGACACTCCAATCATCAAAGGTTCTGCATTAAAAGCATTAGAAAACCCAACTGATGAAAAATTCACTAAACCAATATGGGATTTATTAGCAGCATTAGATTCTTACATCCCAACTCCAGAAAGGGCAGTAGACCAACCATTCTTAATGCCTATTGAAGACGTTTTCTCTATTTCTGGCCGTGGTACAGTTGTTACTGGTCGTGTAGAACGTGGTGTTATTAAAGTTGGTGAAGAAGTTGAAATCGTAGGTATTCACGACACTTCTAAAACAACAGTTACTGGTATTGAAATGTTCCGTAAATTATTAGACCAAGGTGAAGCTGGTGATAACATCGGTGTGTTACTCCGTGGTACTAAAAAAGATGAAGTTGAACGTGGTCAAGTTTTAGCTAAACCTGGCACAATCACTCCACACAAAAAATTCAAAGCAGAAGCATATATCTTAACTAAAGAAGAAGGTGGCCGTCATACTCCATTCTTCGGTGGATACCGTCCACAGTTCTATTTCAGAACTACTGACGTTACTGGTATCATCACATTACAAGAAGGCGTAGAAATGGTTATGCCTGGTGATAACATCAGCTGTGAAGTTCAACTTATTCAGCCAATCGCAATGGAAAAAGGTTTACGTTTTGCTATTCGTGAAGGTGGTAGAACAGTTGGTGCAGGCGTTGTTACTGAAATCATTGAGTAATCAGGCTGGTAGATTATAATGGAAAATCAAAAGATAAGAATTAAACTTAAAGCTTTTGAACACAAAATTTTAGATAAAGTTGTTAAAGACATAGTTAATACAGCAAAAAGAACAGGCGCAAGGGTAGTGGGTCCTATACCACTGCCTACACGCGTAGAAAAATTTTGTGTAACACGTTCACCTCACGTAAATAAAAACTCTCGTGAGCAGTTTGAAATAAGGACTCATAAACGCTTAATTGATATATTTGAGTATAACCCTCAAACAATTGATGCGCTTAAGAATCTTGAGCTATCTGCGGGCATAGACGTAGAGATTAAACTCTAATAAAGGCAGGAATAAATGGCAAAGGGAATTATCGGTAAAAAAATCGGAATGACACAAGTATTTTCTGATAACGGGGCGGTTATTCCGGTTACGGTTGTACAAGCAGGCCCATGTGTCGTTGTGCAGAAAAAAACCGTTGAATCTGATGGCTATAACGCTATACAAATCGGGTTCGAAGAGATACTCTCAGAAAAGAAAGTTAATAAACCTATGGCTGGACATTTCAAAAAAGCAGATGTTAAGCCAATGAAATATCTTCGTGAAGTACGTGTTGATGCAATTGATGACTACAATGTTGGTCAAACAATCAGCACAGAAATCTTTGCAGAAGGCGATTTAGTAGATATCCAGGGCGTAACAATCGGTAAAGGTTTCGCTGGTGGTATGAAACGCTGGAACTTAGCAGGTGGTCCTGGTGGCCACGGTTCAGGCTTTCACCGTAGACTTGGTTCTATAGGTATGAGAGAATGGCCTGCGGAAGTAAACAAAGGTAAAAAAATGGCTGGTCATTTAGGGGTAGAAACTGTTACAACTCAAAGATTAAAAGTTGTAAAAGTTATGCCTGAAAAAAATGTAATACTTGTTCAAGGCTCTATACCAGGCCATAAAAACGGCATAGTTTACATTAAAGAAACAGCTAAACCAAAAAGATAGTTTGTAAATAAACTATATATTAAACCTCCTGTAATTATAGCAGGAGGTTTTTTTATATCTAATTTATCTAAACTCTAAAATTAATATATAAATATATTTTAATTATATGCAGCATTATATAATATCTTAATTTTATAATTATATTTTTTTGATGTATAATTTATCCATTTATGCAGTCTGAACTGTTTAGTAATTTTCTTTATAATAT